>CAZCMR010000115.1:0-3990 GCA_964499805.1 uncultured Sulfurimonas sp. | reverse complement strand
GACTCAACTCCCGGAGTTGGTACAACAGTAAAATTACAATTTAAAACAATAGGATAATAGTAGATGCAAACAACAGCTTCTTTTTTACAGTACGCAGAAAATGCACTGGATTACGGTGTAATGGGAATTTTAGTACTTATGAGTGTCGTGACATTATGGCTTTTTATAGAGCGTATGATGTTTTACAAATCAGTACGTATTGAAGATTATAAATATAGAGATGCTCTAGAGGTTGACTTGACAGATAACATAGGCATCATTAGTGCAATAGGCTCAAATGCTCCCTATGTTGGTCTTTTGGGAACTGTTTTAGGGATTATGATAACATTTTATACATTGGGTGATGTTGGAGCAGTGGATGCAAAAAAGATTATGACAGGACTGGCTCTTGCACTAAAAGCAACAGCCATGGGGCTTATCGTTGCGATGCCTGCTATCATTGCTTATACAATTGTTCTTAGAAAAGTTGAGCGTATTTTGGCAAAGTTTGATGTAATGCAAGAAGAACAAAATGAGAAGAGATCATAAACAATGCCTAAGTGTAAAAAGAAAAACCTAAAGCGTTTTGATCAGATAAATGTCATCCCTTTTATTGATATTATGCTTGTTTTGCTTGTAATGGTACTGACAACGGCGACATTTATTAAACAGGGTATCATTCCCGTTGATTTGCCAGAGGCAAAAGCAGCGCAAAAAGAGGAGAACACAAAAGAGGTCACTATCTATGTAAATGCCAAAGGTGAGATGTTTTTTGATAAAGAAAAAGTCAATCTTGCAGAACTTGAGAAAAAACTTTCAACAATTTCAAAAAAACAGACAGTAGTACTTCGAAGTGACAAAGAGTCGAAGTTTCAGGACTTTGTGAGTGTTATGGACATTTTAAAAAGACTAGGTCATGAACAGCTCTATATTGTTACCAAAGAGTAAGATTAATACCCCTTTGGTAAAAGTTGAAACTGCTCTTTGTTTGCTGTTTTTTCTTCTGCCTCTTTTTTAAGAAGTTCAGCTTTTTGTTTTTGTTGTTGTGCTAAAAAAGAAGCATTTTGTTCTGTAGAAAATACCTTTTTATCATACTCTTTGACATCATAAAAGAGATTTGCAGCAATAAAAAACAAAATGACAATAACAACAACACTCGCATAGAGTAACAGATAGTTTTTAATATGTCCCGATTCAAAAGGGTTTTCAATCATTGGTGTATAACTCCTCAATAGTTTCACAGAGATTATACCCATATTCGATAAACTTTTTGACTTTATGGAACTAAAATGCTCAACAAAAGTTAACAAGGTTAAATGGTATGACAAAAGCAAACACATCTTACATTTATCATACATCTATGTATTACAATTATATTTATGATGATAAAGATAATAGAGTTAGAAGAGATGATACTGCAAAATAAGCACTATCTCTTAAAAGTATACCCCGATACGCAAGAGATTCTATCTCAGATTGCCATGATACTGGACTTTGGTATGGATAGCAAAAAAGTTGAGGAGTGGTTGGCATTTAACCGTTCATCGCTCACTCTTATATATGAACTTTTGGAGGAGAAAGGCAGCGATGAAAGTTTTACTTGTTGAAGATGACATACCGCTCAATACCACTATAAAACAGTTTTTAGAGTCTGTTGGAGATGAAGTAAAGAGTGTTATGGACGGAGAAGATGCCATAGACTTTATAGACAAAGAGTTCTTTGACTTTTATATTATAGATATCAACATACCTTCTGTTAACGGTTTGGAGCTTGTGCGTTACATAAGACAAAAAGATTTGAAAACACCTGTTGTTATCATTACGGCATCTATGGAGCTTGGCAACTTTCAGACAGCTTTTGAGTACGGATGCAGCGAGTATATAAAAAAGCCTTTTTTTCTTGAGGAGTTGGAGCTTCGTATGAAAAGGCTTGTTGATGTAAACAGAGAAGAGATTATACAAATAGCAGAAGGTATTGTTTATAATGTGGAGTATGAAGAGCTTCGTATTAAAGATGAGGTGGTTAGTCTGCGAAAAAAGGAGAGAAGACTCTTGCATATTTTACTGCAAAGTATCAATCATACGGTAGAGACAGAGACTATCTGTGCCTATGTATGGGAAAATGAGATTAAGGAGAGTTATCCTTTACGGCAACTGGTAAATGATTTGCGCAAAAAGCTCAGTAACAAGGAGAAGTTTATATTTTCTGATGCAGGCAGAGGATATCGGTTTGAAACTGCGCACTAAGATTTATCTTTTTTGGTTTTTTTTTACGACAGTTATTTTGGCATTTATCTTTTTTACCTATAACACCTATGAAAAGCAGTATCAACAGGATTTGCGTACATACATAACAGAACAGGCAGACTTCTATAAAAAACAGCTTATTACTTCTTATTATGAGGCTTTTCATAGTTTTGAACAACAGCAAAAACTCTTTTACGCTGTACACAAAAGAGCCAGAGAAATACTCAAAAAGACTCCAGAGAAAAATCTACAGGTGCTCATAAAAGAGCTAAAGGAGGAGTTTGGACTCAAAGATATAGACCTTGATATCTATCTCATAGATAAAAACTATATCATATACAAAACAAGCTACCCAAAAGATTTGGGTTTTAATCTTGCCGTGATTCCAGAAGCAAAAGAGTTTTTGGATAAGACGAGCAAAGATAAAAAAACCTATATCGCAGACTTTGTCTCAACAGATGCACAGACTATGGAGTACAAACTCTACAGCTACTCCTACCTGAATGACAACTCTTATCTGGAGTTGGGTTTTGTAGATAAAAGCATCTACAACAGATTTAAAATGACCATAGAGAAGTTCTTAAAAGAGTCAGGAGTAGAACTTTTTAACATTATTAAAGTCGGTAATACTTTTCGCTACTATAGTTTCGCAGAGACGCAAGATGAATCAAAAGAGGAATTTTTTCAAAAAATAAAACAGAGAGCTTCTGTAGATACAGACAAAAACCCAATTATCAAGGCATATCTCAAAAAAGAAGCAGAGATTGAGTACAGACAAAACAAAGCACTCGTTTTTGTGCCGATTTTTGACACGAATATGTACAGAAAAATAGGTTTTGAAAATGTTATTTTAAAAGTGGAAGTCGATATTGGGCACAAGCTGGCTGCACTACATCGCTTTGAGATGCTCTTTTACAGCTCTTTGTTTTTTGTTTTTCTCTTTTTTCTTGGTATCTATCTCTTTATTAACAGATACTTTACCGCTCCCATAGATAAGATAGTACAAAGCATCAACCAAAAAAAGGTGCTAGAGCATACAGAGTTACTCTCTCGTAATGATGAACTCTCTATTATTGCAAAAGAGTATAACAAACTTTTAGAGGCACTAAACAAAGAGATATACACAAACAAGCTTCTCTTAGAGGAGAACAAACAGTTTATCGCCGATACCGTGCATCAGATACGTACCCCTTTGACAAATATTATGATGAATTCTGAAATGATTAAAAGAAATGACACAACGCAAAAGTCAGCCAATTTTGTTGAACAGATAAATGCATCTATCAATATGCTGAGCAACTCATATGAAGACCTCTCTTATACTATCTCCTACAATACTTTGGAGTATAAAGCCTCGCGTCTCTCTGTGTCAGATGTTGTCTTACAACGAGTCAAGTTCTTTGCAACCATTTCAAAGGTCAACTTTAAAAAGATTGAGGCAGAGATAGAAGAAAATCTTTTTTACACTATAAATCAGATAGAACTTGAGCGATTGATTGATAACAATATCTCAAACGGTATCAAATACGCTGATGCAAACAAGCCTATACATATAAGAGTTGTAAAATCTGCAAATGAGATAGCACTGGAGTTTCGAACTTATGGTGCTCCTATTGTAAATCCGCAGCAGATATTTGAAAAGAACTATCGGGAAAATGAATCAAAAAGAGGACTGGGACTAGGCTTGAATATGGTAAAAGAGATATGTAACAAATATGGAATCATCTACAGTGTAGAGTATAAAGAGAATCAAAATATTTTTCT
>CAZCMR010000114.1:0-4116 GCA_964499805.1 uncultured Sulfurimonas sp. | reverse complement strand
TAACAATATTGCAAGTATTAAACATGTATGGGATGGTGGTCTTAAAGATGTAGTTACTGCTCATGATAGTGCTAAAGCGACACAAATTACAAATGATATTGCAACTGCTTTAGCTTCCATTATCGCTATTAGTGACGACAATGATGACGGTACTCTTACTACATCGGATTTAATTGCAAATGATGGTGCAAAAGCATTTAGAAATCAGATTTCAAATGATGCTGGTCGTAGTTTAATTACTACAGCTACTACAAACCTGGCAACACTTCAAACAGATTTAGAAAACTTAAAAACATATCTCTCAAGTGTATCATTTACAGATGCCGATAAAACAGAATGTTCAAATGTAGTAAACAATGTAATTGTAAAAGGCTATAACGACTTAGGAGTAGAAGCTCAAAAACTAGCAACTGCACTTACAAAACTAAAAGATACACCTTCTGCTGAAAATGTTACAGCAGCAAGAACTCAGTGGAGAGCAACAAGAGAGTTTTGGGAAGCTGGAGAGGGGCATATATTTGGTCCGGTAGATACTTTAGGGGTTGATCCAAAAGTTGACAGTTGGCCAGTTGACAAAACACAACTTGATGGTGCCCTAGATGGATGGGATCCTGAACTTTCAAACATAGATGGTTTTCCAACAACTATGAAAGGTTTTCATGCTATTGAGTATCTACTCTTTGGTGATGGTACAACACTTGAAGCACCAAACAACACTCTTAATAATCTTGATGACAAAAAAAGAGCATATTTAGAAGCACTTGGTGTTTCATTTGCAAAAGATATTAAATCTCTTACAGATGCTTGGAAATAAACTAACTCTGCAGAGTGCATAAGCACTCTGCAGATACCTATCTCAAACAATTTTTATCAAATTAGGAATAACAATGACAAAACATTTAACACTCTCAGTGCTTACTATAGCACTACTTTTTTTATCAGGATGTGGTGATAACGATAAACAGACTACATGCACTCCAGAAAATCTTCTCAGTATAAATGATTCTCCAACTCACTTCGTACATCAAAAGATACTAGGTGGAGATACAACAGATACAGAATATAGTAGTTCAACACATGCTTTTTCTCAACCGGCAAAAAACCTCACTCCTGAGCTTTTAGAGTTACACCTAACTGGAGATGCTAATTTTGAAACAAATCCAAATGGTTTTGGACCGGTTTTTAATCATACAAACTGTGATGCCTGTCATCAAAGAGATGGTCGAGATTCTTTACCAGTATTGCTAGGAGAGAAAGAGTATTTGAGTAACTATATAGTAAAAGATAAAAATGGTTGGTATAAACTTAATGATGAGGGAACATTTTTAAGAATCAGTATAGAAAATGGTGCAAAAGATAAAAACGCAACAAATTGTTGGGGAGCACCAGTACCCGTACCAAACTTTTCAGATCAGCTGTTTCACCGTGGTGTTTATGGTGTAAGAGACTCAAACAACACAGGGGCTGGACAAGCAGATGTTTGGATGAAGTATGAATATAAAAATGTTACTTATCCGGATGGAACTACCGTTACACTTTCTAAACCAATTTTTGGTGTTGATAACCCTTATGATGCACCAGATAATCCAAATGAGTACAATCCTATAAAAGTTGAGGCAAATGCAACAAGCAGACTTTTTAGACCCGATGTAAAAATGGGTCCAAGAATTGGGATGCCTATGATAGGTTTAGGGCTTTTAAACGCTATACCAGAAGCTGATATATTGGCTCTTGCAGATATGAATGATAGTGATGCTGATGGCATTAGTGGAAAACCAAACTGGGTATGTGATAAAGAAAAGTATGATAAATGTAGTGAAGCAGGAAACTGTGATACAAATCCACCTATCTCACTTGGTCGTTTTGGATGGAAAGCAAATACTCCAACAGTTGCACACCAAGGTTTAGGTGCAATGCGTGGAGATATGGGTGTAACAAATCCTCTCTTTAAACATGAAAGTACAAATGGTACTGATTTGATGAATACTTACAAAGCAGATAATATTGGTTTTACAACATATGAAGATTCAGGCATTACAGATGAAGATGAAGAGTTTGCATTGCCTGTTGTTGTTTATTCTGAAACACTTTCTGTTCCTCCTAGAAGAGATGTTAATGACTCTGATGTGCAACAAGGTGCTATGGAGTTTGAAGCATTAGGATGTGTGAAATGTCACAACCCATCTTTTACAACTGCTTCAGAGTATCACTCTTATGGTGTACATGGTGAAAGAATCCAAGCCTTAGAAAATCAAAAAATCTATCCATTTACAGATATGTTACTTCACGATATGGGAGAAGATTTAGCAGATGGCAGAGCTGATTTTGATGCAACAGGAAGTGAGTGGAAAACTAGACCTCTGTGGGGAATTGGTGCTACACAAATCATAAATCCAGGAGCTGGTTTTTTACATGATGGTCGTGCAAAAACACTTGAAGAAGCGATTCTTTGGCATGGTGGAGAGGCTCAAACTATAAAAGAAAACTTTATGAAACTCTCAAAAACTAAACGCGATAGAGTTATCAAGTTTTTAAATAGTCTTTAAAAGGGAACAATAGAATGAAAAAAATAGTATTAGGAGTAGCGACAGCTACTCTTTTAAGTTCATCACTATTTGCCATAGATATGGATCAAGTTCAGATTTTTGGATACGGTAATATCTATTATCAAAACTATGATTATCTACCAAATTATCAATCTAAGCCAGAGAATCGTGCAAAAGTCGACCTTGAGCGTTTTGTTTTAGCACCACAGTTTCTTGTAAATGATACTATAAAAATTGTTTCAGAGATAGAGTTTGAACATGGAGGGACAGGTGTTACAACAGAGTATGACACCTTGGATGAATTTGGTGAGTTTGAGACTGAAATAGAAAAAGGGGGAGAAGTTGTAGTTGAAGAGATGTATGTTGACTTTTCAATTATGAAAGAGTTTAACCTAAAAGTAGGACACTCTATAGTCCCTATAGGTTTAAATTCTCAACGCCATCTCCCAAGTCTCTACCTCTCAACTATGAGAAATATTTCAGAAACAACAATCTTACCAAACACATGGCATGAGAGTGGTATTACTGCTTATGGAAAGTTTGGGGAGTATATAAACTATCAAGCGATGGTTATGACAGGACTGAATTCAGAGTTTTTTAACTCTCATCATTGGATCAGAGAGGGAAATCAAAAAAGATTTGAGTCTGTCAATGCAGATAACCTGGCATTTGCACTCCGTGTTGACTTAGGTGATGTTGTTGGTTCACATATTGGTGCTTCTTATTACATTGGCAATACAAATCAAAACCGTAATAAACAGCAACTTAAATCAGATGGAACAGTTACTATAGCCGAGGTTCATGGCGTTTATGATGAGCACAACATTCGACTTCGAGGATTAGCACTTTTAGGTACTTTAAGTGACTCAGACACTATATCTCAAGCAAACAGAAATCTTCCCAATGCACTTGAAGCAAAAAGAACACCGGTTGCACACAAGGCTGTTGCTTACTTACTTGAAGCGGGATACAACATATCTCCACTCTTTGGATATGACAAGGAAATTACACCTTTTGTAAAGTATGACTATGTAAATAGTATGTACAAAACCGAAGGTGTTATACAAGCTGATGACAGATACGAAACTACAACTTTAACAATGGGTTTAGCTTATTTTGTAACACCTCAAATAGTTGTTAAAGCTGATTATGCAACAACATCTTATGGTCCTAAATCTAAAATTGAAGATTTACACTTTGCAACTTTAGCGATGGGGTTCCAGTTCTAAGATGGAAGCTTCATTTATTATCGCATTTCGAGAGGGCTTAGAAGCCTTCTTGGTTGTGGGAATCATACTCGCATTTTTAGAAAAAAGCTCACTTGGGTATATTAAAAAATATGCTTGGGGTGGTTTTGTTGCTGGAATACTCAGTTCCTTTGTATTGGCGTTTATATTTAGAGTTGTTGTTGATGGTTTTGAGAGTGAAGATTTACAGTATAACATCTCACTTGGAGTACTTGCATTAGCCATTGTTCTTTTAACCTATATGGTTTTTTGGATGAAAAACAACTCCGATACACAGGCTATGCACAAAAAAATCTCACTTTCCAACAATCAAAAAATCATAA
>CAZCMR010000113.1:0-4136 GCA_964499805.1 uncultured Sulfurimonas sp. | reverse complement strand
CTCATCAATATCAGCAGGATTCAGCACTAATGGCTTTTCACAGATTGCATCTGCTCCACTTTGCAAAGCTAAACGGATATGGCTTTTATGCAGATAGTTTGGAGAAGCGATACTGATGTAGTCCAGAGTATTACTGCGTTTATACTGTGTTAAAAAATCTTCAAATCGCTCTGCTTCAGTAAAGAACTCTGCCTGAGGAAAGTTGCTGTCCATAATACCTATACCGTCATACGGGTCATACGAGGCTACAAGATCATTGCCTGTCTCTTTTATCGCTTTCATATGTCTTGGTGCGATATATCCACTTGCTCCGATAAGCGCGAAATTCTTTGCCATCTCTACAGTCTCCATGTTGGTTTTTCTACTATGCCTTTTACATCTATGATGATAGGTGCGCCATTTGAGAGACTCACAAACTCTTCTGATGTAATTGTTTTAAATTTATCGTGTCCTACAGCAACTATAATAGAGTCATATTTGTTTGAGCCAAATGGAAGTTCATCTATAAAAGGAATCTCTTTTGTCTCTCTATCACTTTTATCTACCCAGTAATCATAAACATCTATATTACACTCATACTCTTGAAGTTCTGAGATAATATCTACAACTTTTGTATTTCTCATATCAGGGCAGTTCTCTTTAAAGGTAATACCAAGAACAAGTACATTTGCACCTTTTAGTTTTTTATCATCTTTTATCATATATTTTATAGCTTTATCAGCGATAAGTTTACTCATACCGTTATTGATATGTCTAGCCCCTAGTATAAGGTTTGGAGTATATCCAAGGCTTTGTGCTTTATGTGTAAGATAGTATGGATCAACACCGATACAGTGTCCACCTACAAGTCCTGGTGAGAGTTTTATGAAGTTCCACTTTGTAGCTGCAGCTTCAAGTACTGCGTTTGTATCTATGTTCATAGTATCAAAGATCATAGCAAGTTCATTCATAAGAGCTATATTTACATCTCTTTGGGTGTTTTCAATGACTTTTGCAGCCTCTGCAACTTTTATGGTAGGTGCTAAGTGTGTTCCTGCAGTGATGATAGAGTTATAGAGTTCATCTACCTCTTTAGCGATCTCTGGAGTAGAGCCTGATGTGATTTTTAATATTTTCGTAACAGTATGTTCTTTATCACCTGGGTTAATTCTCTCAGGAGAGTAACCACAGAAAAAATCTTCATTAAATTTTAGACCGCTTCCCTCTTCTAAGATTGGTACACACACCTCTTCGGTAGCACCAGGGTAAACTGTACTTTCGTAGATGACAATATCGCCTTTTTTAAGGATATTAGAAACTGTTTGGGTTGACTTGATAATGGGAGTTAAATCTGGGTTGTTCTTTTCATCTATAGGAGTTGGAACGGTTATTATATAAACATTACTACTTTTTAAATCTTCAATATCCATAGTAAATTTCATACCATTTTTGGTAGCTTCTTTTAGCTGTTGCGTAGTTAATTCGAGTGTTCTATCAAAGCCGCTGTTAAGTTCATCAATTCTTGCTTTATTGATATCAAAACCTACTACGCTGTACTTCTCGCTGAATGCATGTGCGAGGGGTAAGCCGACGTAGCCTAGTCCTATTATTGTTATCTTCTTTTGTATCATAAGAGTATTACCTTTATTAATTTAACAGTAGATAGAAAACTTCAAAAAAAGATTCGTAGACAATTACTTATTTTTGTGCAAGTTTCTTTTTCAATATTATCTTCCCACTCTCAACACCCGGTTGGTCATAAGCATCTATATACATAAATTTGGCACACAGCGAAGTAAGAAGTTCATACTCATACATCAAACTTGCAATCGCACTCTCACATACACCATCGATAGTCATCACATCACAAGGAATATCATTAAGATTTTTTATAGCTTCTATAGTTGCATCTGCCTGGGAGTTAATCAGTGAAGAGAACTTGAGTTCATTGAGATAATCCAACTCCTCAAGTCCTTCAAGCGTTACAGCCGGTATTTTCAGATCATTATCAAAATTTTCCACTTTTATTACGGTGAGTGTTTTATCGCGTCGCCCTTCAATGATAAGCTGTAAAAAAGAGTGTTGGTCAATCGGCCCGATGATTCCGACAGGTGTAAGCCCCTGATGAGAGCTGTTGATGTCAATCTTTCCTAAGCTCTCACCCCAAAGCTGAATATACCACTTGTTAAAACCTTCTAATCTTGAAGAGTAAGAAAATACAACATTAATGTTAAAACTATTTTTATACTCCACTAAAAAACGTGCTTTTTTCAAAAGTCTTTGATTGGTAGCGAGTTTTTTACTCTCAGTCCAATTCTCCGCAAAAAAATCATCATGCGTCTCTCTTGTTCCACGCAACAACTCATCAATATCTATCCCGACAATTGCTAAAGGAAGCAATCCAACCGCAGAAAAAACAGAGAAACGTCCACCCACATTTTTAGGAATTTCAAAACGTTTCATTCTATGAATTTGTGCATAGGCATTGAGCTTGGAGTCATTTTCAGTAACGACCACAGTATTTGAAGCATCACACTTTACAAGTGAATTAATATATTTAAAAATCGATACCGTCTCAACTGTTGTACCTGACTTTGAGATAACAATAAATAGCGTATCTTTTAAATCAATATTTTCTATCTTGGATTGTATATCAATCGGATCTGTAGTCTCTAGAAAAAAGAGCTTCTTCTCTAAATCACGTGAGTGTTTTAAGAATTTATAGATGGCATATGTTCCAAGACTGCTTCCCCCTATCCCAATAACAACAACATTTGTCTGTTTTACACTTTTTGCATACTCTTTAAACGCAGTAGTATCTTGAAATGGAAGATTGTAGTAACCTATCTTCTCTTTCTCCTGCTCTATTGCATGGTAAACATCTTTATCGGAGATAGTGGGGTTAAAATTGTGTTCATACTTCATTGTAAATTCTCAACTCTTTTTTCATAAAATTTAATATCTGCTATTTTATCATATTTTATTGCGCCTTTAAGCAGTAAAGCATATTTTTTCAATAACTCTGCCTTAATCAACTCATACTTTTCATCTGACGCAACACTCTTTGCATAGCTCAGTAGTTTTTCCAAAGCTTCCACACGAAACCTGTCCATCCCCCAGTGCTTAAAACTAAGCTGCTCTTCATGTCCTGCATATTTTGTGATAAGCTTTTCATCTATAAGACCTACTTTATGACTAAACGCAATTCGAAGCCATAGATCATAATCTTCACACACTTCGAGGGTTTCATCAAACATACCTACTTTTTCAAAAAGTGTTTTATGAACAAGTGCGGCAGAAGGAGCGATGATACAGTGAGATAAACATTTATCAAAGATATCTCCCCCATATTTTTGAAACTTTTTAGGCATTTTCACCCGTACTGCGTTTCGTATCCACTCTTCATCTGTGTAGCTCATTAAAATCTCAGGAGTTGTCTGATGAAAGGCTGTTTGCTTTGCGATTTTTTCTTTATGCCACTCATCATCGGAGTCCAAAAATGCTATCCACTCATTTTTGGCATTTTTTATCCCTAAGTTTCTGGCAGAAGATACACCCTTGTTCTTTTGATAGATATATTTTAGTGTAAGAAAATCATTTTGAATGCGTGGAGTGTTGTCAGTTGAGCCATCATCGATGATTATGATCTCATCTACCGACTGCGTTTGAGCCAAAACAGAAGAGATGGCTCTTTTTAAAAGTGTGTATCGGTTATAGGTAGGAATAACAACTGTTATATCCAACTACCAGACCTTTATTTCATTATAAAGACTGTCACGCTCAACAGGGATAAATCCGCTGTTCTTTATTAAAGCAGTAAAATCCTCAAGTTTCACTCCATTGGCACTCTTAGCACCTGCAGCTGAGTTGATAGACTCTTTTTCTATCGTACCGTCAAGATCATTTGCCCCAAATTCCTGCGCAACAAGTGCAAGATTTACCGTTGAAGTTACCCAGTAGGCTTTTAGATTTGGTACATTGTCAAGTACGAGTCTTGAGATCGCCATCGTTTTTAGTATCTCATTTGCCGTCACAGGCTTTTCAATCTTAAGATAGTTATTTTCAGTCTGATAAACAAGAGGGATAAAACAGTTAAACCCACCTGTTTTATCTTGCAGGTCACGGATTCTCATCATATGGTCTATGCGATTCTCACG
>CAZCMR010000112.1:0-4153 GCA_964499805.1 uncultured Sulfurimonas sp. | reverse complement strand
CACAAGTTATCTATGCACTAGTAATTGCGTTAATCGCACTTTACGCTAACCCATACTTAGGTTAATCTTTTAAAGATAAAATAAGTAAAACCTCAGTTCAACTCTTTTGAGTTGGACTTTTTTATACTACACAATGCGCAGGTGGTGGAATGGTAGACACGCAACGTTGAGGTCGTTGTGCCTTCGGGTGTGGGGGTTCAACTCCCCCTCTGCGCACCATTTCAAGACTTTCTTGGAAATCTTCATCTATAAAACATCAAAAACAAATTATCAAAAATACTTATAAATAAAAACTATGCTAAAATTAGGTTATGTAAAAGTTATGTGTCTCAAATAGCATAATAGTATGTAACGCCAATTCAAGTAGTAAGTGCAACACATGATTAAACTGCTACATAAGATTTCGTAATTGTATTGAAAAAAATTTCTGCTGGAGTTTTGTAACCAAGTATCTTTCTAGGTCTACGATTTAATCTATTCTGAACTTCAACTATTTGCTCATCTGTAATCTCTATAAAAAGTTTTTTCTTAGGAAAATATTCTCTGATTAAGCCATTAGTGTGTTCATTTAAACCTCTTTGCAAAGACTGATATGGATTAGCAAAGTAGAACTCTGTATCAAGCGTTTCAGTAACTTCTTCGTGGTATGAAAACTCTTTGCCATTATCACTGATGGATAGACTCATTCACACTTCACACAAAATTGAACTCAGTGGTTCATCTATGAGGGAATTACTTGCAAATCGTTAATTTATTTGGCCACTCTATGAGACAATGTCGTAAGAATATTTTTTAGCACTCAAGTGGCCAAGTGATTATGCGTACGGGTGGCCAAGTTGATGCGTACCTACATTTAAATACAAAATAGAATTGAGCGTTTGTATATAGATGTAGATCAACTTTTCGAGCTGGGTATGATGTCTTAACAGAACTTCCAAATAGACTTTTATTTGAGAAAAAATTAAATAAATATATAAATGAGTTTGTCTGTATCTAAGCTCACTCTCTCTACAAGTATTGGTATAACAAGTTGGTTTGATTTGTAAGATGGAGGTACCACTCTAGAATTGAACTAAAGGATCACAACTTTGCAAAGCTGTAGCCTTAACATTTGGCTATGGCAGCATATTTAAAAGAAAAAGATTATATTAAATTATGTGTTACAGTTTGTTTTAGTATAAAAAATATCAACATTTGTTTTTTTTTAATTTTTTTCATTAATTTTAGATTAAGATTATTAGAGTTATAATTGTTTTAAGATAAACATAAGGAGTTTGTTATGAAAACATATAAATTTTTACTATTGATAGCTCAAACATTGTTAATATCATTAGTTCTAGGTGGTTGTGGTGGTGGTTCTGGTAGTGGATCTTCAGGTACGAAGTTATTGAATCTTACTCCCGAAAAAGCAAATCAACTAGCTATTAGTGCGGCATCTGCCTTACCTGGGTGTGAATATACTTCAGATACAGCTATTGGTGGTTCTCCTGCAGTTCAATCAGTAGGTATTATCTATAAAAATGCACTTTCCAAAACAATAGAGGATGAGCATAATAGAATATCTGCACAAAGAGCAATAGATGAAAAAATAGATGGTAATTGTCCTACAAATCCAGGATATTATACTAAAATAGGTACACATGAAAATGGTGTAGAAAATTTAACATATAACTTCGTAGGTTATTGCGTTGGAGATGAAAATGAAAGTACTACAATTACAGGTAAAACATACCCTAAATCTGTTAGTACACCTACGGATAATGGACCAATATTTCAATATCTACAAGTTGCGAGTGGAAATGTAACTGTTGTTGAAAAATCTTTGGATGGGACATATACTCATACGATTAGTGGAAAAAAAGTTAAATATGTAGATGGGAATGGTGGCGATGCAAATGCGACTGAAAGTAATCCAAATAAATTGGTTATAGACTTATTTAGTATCAAAGATGGAAGAACTGGTAATACATATAGTATCAAAAATGCAGATGTATCAGCATATCCCTCTGATGATAATGTCACATCTGTAACAATAATAAAAAATTTAACTTATACAGATTCATCAACTGGATCAGTAACTATAAAAACAGGTTCACCTCTTGTTACAGATGCTGATGGTGTTATAACGTCAGGTGATATTATAGTAACTGGAGAAGATGGTACTTCTATGACTATGGTTTCAGATCCGAGTGTAACTAATGGGTTTAGTGTAAAAGTTGGTGAAGATCTTGTTGGTGTGATGGATTGTTCAGAGCTTGTAGATTAAGTTGATGATATATGTTTAAAATTGTATGTAGTTATGCATTTCGCAATCTTTTTAGAATGCGTTTACGTTCTTTTTTTACAATTTTATCTATCGTTTTAATCATAGCTCTTTATACTGTTTTAAGTAGTATAGGGGTCTCTTTTACTTCTCAAATAGCCAAGCTAATTGAGAATCAGGATATTGATGTGGCTGTACAGGCTAGATTTGCCTCAAGTCCCATCTCTTCAGTGATTAAGAGTAATATTGCTAAAGAAATATCTGCCTTTGAAGAGGTGAAAAATGTAGATGCTTTACTGATAGAACGTAAGCGCGTGAAAAAAGATATATCAGTTTTTGTATTGGGTATTTCAAATTATCAAATCTTTGCTCAACGTTTTGGATTAAATATAATCAAGGGTCGTGTAGCCCAAGAAAAATCAGATGAGTTAGTCATTGGAGAAAAAATGGCTAATGTGCTGCATTTAAAGATAGGAAGTTATTTTAAATTTGAAAATAAAAAACGATACAAAATAGTTGGTATTTACTCAAGTTGGTTAAATTTTTTTAATGCAGGTTTATTGATAGATTTAAGCTCAGCACAATCTTTAGTCGGCAAAGAAAAGAAGGTAAATATGCTTTTTCTTACTTTGAAAGATACAACATATACAAAAAATTTAATTACTAAAATTAATACGAAGTATCCATATTTAAGAGCAATTGAGGCAGAACAATTTCCAAATTATCTAGGTCCAATTAAAAGTGTGTTTTATTTTGCAAAGATAGTATCTGTTTTAACACTTTTAATAGCTGTCGCTGTTTTGCTCAATACATTTATTATGGCAATCAATGAAAGAACGAAAGAGGTGGGAATATTGAATGCGATCGGGTGGTCAAAAAAAATGATCATAAGTGTGTTTTTAGTTGAATCGATGTTATTATCGTTTACGGGAGGATTACTTGGATATTTAAGCTCATATCCGATTATGTATCTATTACGACAAAATTTTACAAATATATATATGTACCTTCCAAATTCTCCAGATATAAGTATTTTTGTTAATGTCATTCTTATGTGCTTTGTAATTTCTATAGTAAGTATTCTTTTTCCAATTTTGTATAGTACAAATATAAAGATAGCAGAAGCGATACGACATGAATAGTTTTATAGAGATAAAATCTGTTAGTAAAACATATGAAAATGGACTGATAGAGGCATTAGAAAATATAAATTTAACTCTTGAAAGAGGTGTGATTTATGCACTGATGGGTCCATCAGGGTGTGGAAAGAGTACACTTTTAAACTTGATTGGTAGCTTGGATACTCCGACAAGCGGAAATATATATTATGAAGGTAAAAAGATTGATGATATGGGAAATATCCATGAATTTCGAAGAAAATTTATGGGTTTTGTATTTCAATTTCATCATTTAATTCCCGTTCTTACACTACGTGAAAATATTGAATCAGCCTTATTGTCTGATGCTAATTTATCTTCAAAAAAAAGATATGAAATGACTACCTTGCTTTTAGAGCAGATGGGTATTTTAAATCGTAGTGATTCATTTGCATCAGATGTATCAGGCGGTGAGAGACAAAGAGCTGCAATAGCAAGAGCACTTATCAATAAGCCAAAAATTGTATTAGCTGATGAACCAACAGGAAATGTAGATTCAAACACAGCTATAAGTATTTTAAAAATTATGAAAGAAAATGCTCAAAAAAACAAAGAAACACTTTTAATCGCTACGCATGATCAAAATGTTGCAGATATTGCAGATGTGATAATTATGATGAAAGATGGACGAATCACCTCTATAAAATAACTTCTGCTTAAAAAGTAGGACTTAAGTGGTTTTCCAACTCTTTGGACGTATTTTTCATTAAGTCCCCGCCAGCTTTTTTTTATC
>CAZCMR010000111.1:0-4158 GCA_964499805.1 uncultured Sulfurimonas sp. | reverse complement strand
TAGTAAATTAATAAGGAAACATAACGAGAAAATATCTTGTGATTTGTAATCATTCCACAAAACTTGTATCTTGGAATGTTCTTTAGCAAATTTTTCTCTAATAAAATGATCTGCCATTATATAAATAGAGCTATTTTGACATAGAGTATAACGCTTAGCAATAATTTCACCACCCAAAAATGCTAAAAATATCATTAAAAAATCAAATCCCTTATCTCCGATAAAACTCAATAAATCCTTAATGTTTTCATTCTCTTTGATTTTTAGCTGTTGATCAATATTTTCAAGTTGCACTTTTGCTATATCATTAGTAGGATCAAACTCTAAAGCTTTTAAAAAACAGTTTTTTGCTGTTTGTAGATCCTTTTTTTCTATATAAAGTTTACCACCCCAACACCATAAAGTAGAATTTTTAGGAAATTCTTTTTGTGCTTTTGTAAAAAATGCTTCAGCCTTGTCAAACTCTCCATCAAATACCAAATTTTCCAAGTAAGTTTCAGCTTTGTTTTCATCTACTCGATGATTTTGGAAGTTTGTATCAACATTCCCATAAAGATAATGTAAACAAAAAAGCATAATCAGAACAAATCTCATCAATCACCCAATACTAAAATAATTTTTGCATTTTTTAAAATATCAGTATTGATACTTTTGAGTTGTTTTACCTGCTCTTTTGTAAGAACAATATTAGAGTATCGCTTTTTATAGATACTTGTTGCTTTCATCTCTAGAGGGGTATGGTATACTCGTCTGTTCTTTTTAGCATCCTCTAAACCATAAATATAACCTACAGAAGTGTTTTGCTTGACAAGTACTTCTGTACCCACCAAACCAGCAGGATAAAGTTCATGCCCTTTTTCATCAACAAGCTTGACTATCATCGCTTTTTTGAAGTTTTTTATCTCACTTACATCTATTAAAACACCACTGTACTCTTGCTCATCTATATTTTGAAGCACTTTGTGCAAATATGCACTCCCTTGCACATCCCCGTTTACTCTCAAATCTTCTAAAACTTTTTGGATTGTAGCTTTATCTTTGTATCCATAAGTAGCAGCATTGGCCTCTGGTACAATGTGAAAGCTATTCCATAACTGCATCACTTTTTCATTAAAACTTAACTGTGTCGGATCACTCATGAGTGCACTTAAGAGGTCTTTTCCCATCATAAGTTTCAAGATTGCAACAGCATATTTTTGTTTTGTGTCATACTTATTTGCAACTACCTGAGCCCCTCGAATAGTCCCAGAGACTCTACTTTTGATAATCTCACTAGAGAACATCCCATCTTCAATGGTTGTCTCAGAGTCTATATGCACTCCCTTAATCACCTCAAGAAGATTGCGTTGTGCTATCACCTTTGCAGAGATTTTTGCACCATAACGACTTTGCCCCTCAGCAGACTCGCCCTGACACTCTATAAACCCTTGTGTCCAGTTGATACTACACTCGCCCTTACTCTCTACTACATCACGAGCAAAAAGGATAGAGAGAGCAAAAAAGAGGAGAAAAAAAAGCTTCATATCAGAGCCTACTCATCAAGTACATAGATATCGCATTTTTCAAACTTATTTTTAAAGCCTCGTTTTTTAGGTGCCATTGAGAAAAAGAATGTACTTGGTACCCACTGTTTTTCAGAAACTTTTACATCCCAAGGAGAATTTAGATGTAAATGAATTTTATATTCAACATATCTATTCCCAAACTCATCTTTTTTGGTACTTGCAAGAAAAAATTCAGCATTTTGTGAAGTTTTTGAACCATTATAAAAGATTTCTTTTTTCCAATCATTATAATAATTAGCTTTGTAATTCGGTCCAACATCCATATAAACTTTCTCTGTTTTTATGTCATCGGGAACGATTACTCTACCATGAACATAAACATCTATTCCTTTATCCCTTATACGACTTACTGTATCTACATACTGTTTAACATCAAAAGAAGCTCTTTTAGAATACTTTATATAATCCAGCATAGGTGCTTGACTCTTTGTATAAACATCAAAATACGCTGTACTCATCAACCTACCATCACTTCCACCACCTGCTGTTCCTGCAAAAAGTGTACCTGCAAACAAAAGTGCTGCTACTACTGTTTTCATTTTATTTTTTATCATTATTTTATTCCTTTATAAAAAGTTTACTGAGAGGTACAGGAGTGAAACTGCCATCATCCTGTTTCTCTAAAAGTTCTATATCATACGCATTACTTGATGTGATGATAATCTCTATAGGGTTGTACCCAGCTTTGAGTGCAACGCCACCTCGTGTTTCATTTTTATTTACTACTCGTTTGTTGTTTATCTTCACCTCCACATTATAAACATCAGATTTTAACTCAAAGTTTTGGTATCTATCGATATTTGAGTAGTAAAATCCTTGAAGTTTAATGTAGTAGGCTCTATTTTTTTGCAGTTTTGCATTGATAAAACTCTTTTTAAAAAGTGCTATATCTTGAGCTAAAACAGTTTTATAGATAGGATGTTCAAACGCATAATCTTTGTTGTTGTAAAAAGTTGCTATGAGTCCATTTTTTTGAGAAAAATTTTGCTCTTTTTTATTATCTGAAGTTGCAACACTATCACTCCCTAACTCAAGCTCATAAGGATAAAGTGTCACACTAAAATCAAAACACAAAACACCTGTTTGGATATTAAGCTTTTCATTACTTTTTGAAAATCCGTGTATATATTCTTCAGCCTCTTGTGCTGAAAGATTTTTCATACTTGGCTTGATGGAAGTTAATGCTTTTTTATACGCTGCTATATTAGCTTCTTGTTTTAAGTTTTTAAGTGAAATATTTGGGTTGTTATAACAAAAATCTTTATAGTGTAAAGTCTTTGGTTGATATTTTTGAAAATCTTCTTCAGTGATATATGCCTGAGTAGTTGTACACACCTCACCAAAATCTTTTCCATTATAAAACTTTGGTGTTCCCTTGATACGAACACTGCCAATAGCAACCTGCTTCACCTTGTCACTAACAAGCTTACCATCAACAACTAAAGTATCAGATTTAAGCATCGTGCCAAAAAGCTCTTCAACAGCATCTCGTTTAACTTGATTCATCAATAAAACTTTAAGCTGATCTGTATCAGCACCTGCATGTTCTGTTGCCAATATACAATGCTCTTTTGTTGTCAACTGCTTAATATTTGAGCCATAAAGAGAGTATAAAAATATAAAAAAAAGAAAGAATATCTTCATCTTAAAATCCAAAGTCTAAAGCATCAGCAACTTTTTTCTTTTTGACTCGTAAAATAACATGAGCACTTCTTGTTTTTGGATCATACTCTTTTTTCACTACTTTAGCACCCTGAAGTGTTCCACTGAGAAGTTTTCCTATATTGTCTTTTTCAATTTTCCCTTTTTCTACTGTTGTCAATGATGTAATTTCAGAACCCTCAATCATCCCTAAAAGATTTCTTTGTGCAATCATTGTTGCAGAAGTAAAAGCTCTGTAGCGACTTTGATTTTCCTCTGAATACCCTTCAGCTTGAAAATAACCTTGAAGTTTTTGCTCCTCTTGCTGTTTTTGAACCATCTCTTTAAGACTTTGTACAAGTTCGTCCTCATTTATAGAGAAATTCGCTTTAACTTTACATATGAACTGATACTGCGGTGTTACTTGAACATCTTCATGTTTTGATTGAAGTTTTGCAACACCTAGTGCTGTTGTGATGAGCTGATGCTGATTTGACTTACTCACTTTTTTGTTCACTTCTGAAGTAGTTGCACTAAATTGAGAAAACACAAGTGTTCCAGCCTCTTCCATTGCTAATACTTTTGCATCTTGTAAAGCTTGGGCACATGCTTCATTCTTAGATTGAGCTATAGCTTCTGATTCTGTTGTGTAAATTTTGGCACAAAGAAGTGAAGCACTCAAAAGCGCTACTGTTATAAATGTTTTTTTTACCATTATTGTCCTTGGCATAAAATATATCTTTATCCATAATTAAAAATATAAGAAAATATTTTACTTTTTTATTTCTTATAATAAACAAAAAATGGTAAAAAAAACAAAAAATTATGAAAAAATAAGAACTAATTTAAAGAAGAAAAAGAAAAGGAAGCTTAAAAAGGAAGAAGATGTGATTACCGAGGTAATCCACCCATTCCACCAGGACCACCAGCTTGACCCATCATAGCTTGTAGC
>CAZCMR010000110.1:0-4188 GCA_964499805.1 uncultured Sulfurimonas sp. | reverse complement strand
CACTTGCTGAAGGTCAAAGAGTAACTTTCGAAGTTGGTGAAGGTCAAAAAGGCCCTCAAGCTGAGAACGTAACTCCACTTTAGTAGTTATCTCACACATTTTTATATAGGCTTTTATGCCTATATAATCTTCTTCTGACTTTTTACAACCCTTAACGACTCATTTGCTATCTCAAGTTCTTCATCTGTTTGAATTACAAAACATTTTATATCTTTAATAATCTTATTATCCATCACTCTCGCTCGAATATATTCAGAGTGCTCACCAATTCCGCCGCTAAAAACAATGGCATCAACATCTTCAAGCAACACCATATATGCACCAATGTATTTTTGAATACGTCTCACCATAATATCAACAGCAAGTTTTGATTTCTCATCCACTGCGTTTAAAATAGTACGCACATCACTCTCACCACACAGACCAAGCAGTCCTGACTCTTTGTTAAGCAAAGTATCCACCTCATCATAACTATACCCAAGTTCTCTTTGCAGATAGATAACAATGGCAGGGTCGATATCACCACTCCTACTCCCCATCACAAGCCCTTCCAAAGGTGTAAAACCCATCGAAGTATCAACGCTTTTACCATTTTTAATGGCACAGACCGATGCACCGTTTCCAAGATGCAATGTGATTATATTTGTATCTTCTGGCTTTTTACCAAGTCTCTTTGTAGCCACTCCCAGTAGATAAGAGTGTGAACTTCCGTGAAATCCATAACGACGAACCTGCTTTTTTTCATACAACTCATAAGGAAGTGCATAGATGTAGGCATCTTTCTCCAGAGTACTGTGAAACGCAGTATCAAATACCGCGACTTGAGCAATAGTGGCAAAATGTTTCTTAATACTCTTGATTCCTGCAAGATTTGCTCCGTTATGCAAAGGTGCAAGGGGAATAAGAGCTTCCACTGCGTTTATCACTCTATCATCTATCAACACAGGTTCTACGAACCGCTCTCCCCCATGCACAACACGATGCCCTATTACATCCACCTTCGAAAAATCCACATCTAAGTTTGCTACAAGTTTACCGATCTCATCATCTTTTTGCAGCTCTATCAGCTCTTCATGCAGCACTTCTGCGTTTGGCATTGCAAAGAGTTTGAACTTCAAAGAAGAACTTCCACAGTTTATGACAGCAACTCGCATTACTCTTCTCCTGCCTGTATCGCTGTAATGGCGATGGTATTTACGATATCTTCCACCAAACACCCACGGCTGAGATCATTTACCGGTTTCTTAAGGCCCTGCAAGATCGGTCCTATCGCAATAGCACCGCTTGAGCGCTGTACTGCTTTGTAGGTATTGTTTCCTGTATTTAGATCAGGAAAGACAAAAACGGTTGCCCTTCCTGCCACTGCGGAGTCTGGCAGTTTGCGTTTAGCCACATCCATATCAATAGCAGCATCATACTGTATGGGACCCTCGACCAAAATATCACTACGCATCTTTTTGACTAACGCTGTCGCCTCGCGTACTTTATCCACATCACTTCCCGAACCGCTCTCTCCTGTTGAGTAGGAGAGCATCGCAACACGAGGAGTGATACCAAAACTTTTTGCACTCTGCGCCGAGGCTATGGCGATTTGAGCCAGCTCTTTTGCATCAGGATCTTGAACAATGGCACAATCACCATAGACAAGTACTTTTGTATCAAAACACATAAAAAAGATGCTCGAGACCACATCATAGTCAGGTTTTGTCCTGATAATCTGCAGAGCCGGACGTATGGTGTCTGCTGTTGGATGTGCCGCTCCGCTTACCATGGCATCGGCATGTCCGAGTTCTACCATCATCGTTGCAAAGTAGTTAAAGTGCATCATTGCATCCTGTGCAGCGGCCATACTTAAGCCCTTTGCCTTTCTTCTTTCATAAAATTCACTGACAAAGGTCTGCATAAGTGCCGATTTGTACGGATTGAGTATAGCTGCGTTTGAAAGATCAAGTCCTAAACGCAGGTAGTTTGCTTTTATCTCTTGCTCATCTCCAAGCAAAATTATTTCGGCGACCTTTCTATGTAAAATAATCTCCGCTGCACGCAATATTCTCTCATCCGAAGATTCAGGGAGCACCACACGTTTGAGCTTTGCAGATGCCCTCTCAAAGAGTTTGTACTTAAACATCAAAGGGGTCATAACCTCACTTTGGGCACTCTTGATTCTCTCTTTGATGTACTGAGCATCAACACTCTCACGAAAAAGCCCCATTGCCAAAGCGATCTTTCGAGTATTGTTCAGCCTGATACGTCCACGAATATTCATCAGCTTTTTCGCTGTCTCATAAGTATCATCACTGACCGACAAAATGGGAACGCTAAATTCCCCAAGTCCGTCAAGGAGTTTTTGAATATTTGGATGTGCAGACATATCAAAAGGAAAAACAATAGCAGATATGTTCGGATAATTTTTTGAGTACAAAGAGGCAAAAAGACCAAGAATTATCTCTGAGCGGTCAGCCGGTACGACTACCAGGTCATCCTCCTCTATTTTTTCCAGAAAATTATCAAGTGTCAGAGCGGCTACTTTTACAGCTCGAATTGTTCTCGTATGGTCATGCTCATTAAAAAGTATCGGTGTTGCGTTTAAAGATTCCATCACATCCTGTAGAGTTGAGAGACTCAGCTCCCGTAGCTCCTGAAGATAAAAAACAGCTTCTTCTCTATTTTTCATCCTTGCCTTGAGAGCTTCCTCTTTCTCTTGTGTAACCCGATTGACAAAGGTGGCAAAATGGTAGCACCCCTGCGTTTGTATCTCCTCGTTATCTATCAGTATATTTTCATATACTGCTCTTACACTTTTGGCTTTTGCATTGATGATATTTATGTAGGAGGAACCGAAGTTTTGTGCAAGCTTGAGATTAATATCAAAATGGACACTCTGCAAAAAAGAGAGCCGTATTCCCTCACAAAGAACAAAATCATACTCTTTCTCAAGTTTTTTAAACTTCTCTAAAAGCTCCCCTATAAGTGCCTCTGTTTTATTTGCTGCTACCATATCTTCGACATACTCCACATCAACACCGTAAGCATCTTCATATTTCATATCAAGATTGTAGTGTTTGAGCATAAACATGGTATCGTTATCGACAACATTTTTATCAGAGATTATGGGGCGAAAGAAGGCAACACGGGGAAGATTTTGTTTTAAAATCTCCATCATGCCCATTGAGACGAAAAGCGTACCTGCATTGAACTCTTTTGCAGAGATAAAAAGAGAATTTATATTCATCATTTGTGCCTTATTGGAGCTTATAGTATAATTCTAGCAAAAAAAGAGAGAATATCTATGTGTATTTGCGGAAACAGTAGAAGTTATGAAGAGTGCTGCGGTGCTATCATCACAGCCAAACGCAGTGCAAAAACACCAGAAGAGCTGATGAGAAGCCGCTACAGTGCCTATGTGCAGGCAAACGGAGAGTACCTGTTGCAAAGCACTGTAAAAGAGAACAGATATCCTCAGGACAGGGCACTCATAGAGGAGTTCTCAAACGCAGTAGAGTGGCTCAAACTTGATGTGCTAAACGCAGCAGACACTCAGGTAGAGTTTAAAGCCTACTACAAAGATGAAGATGGCATACATGTTTTACATGAAAAGAGCAACTTTATGAAAGAGGACGGGATGTGGCGTTACAAAGACGGAGAGCTCTACACAACGAAGATAGAGCGCAATGAAAGCTGTCCATGCGGGAGTGGTAAGAAGTTTAAAAAGTGCTGTATGCGCTAAAGACGTTTAAGAAAAACATAACTTACTTTTTCAAAATCATTATTCTCATAAAAACGGTGTGCATCTTCTCTTTGCAAACCACTTGAGAGGACAATGTTCTCACACGCTCCCACTCTTGCATAATCACTCAGATACTCAAGCATCATCTTCGCATACCCCTTAGAGCGCTGCGTTTCATCTGTCACAAGTTCATGGATAAAGAGATGCCGTTTATGATAAAGGTTCGTATTGATACTCACACCTGCGTAGGTGATAAGCTTACCTCTCTCAAAAATACCTACCATCGTATAGTTCTCACGCATATCATAAATGAGATTTTCAAACTCATCATACTCTATTTTTGTCCGAAGTTGGGAGACCACTTCCCATGCTGTATGTAACTCTTTTAAATCTAATTCTCTAATTTGCATACGCTATTTTACAATAAATTGGCTACAATAGTAATATAACTTTTTTTTATG
>CAZCMR010000109.1:0-4191 GCA_964499805.1 uncultured Sulfurimonas sp. | reverse complement strand
CCTTTTACCGATTTCATTTTTGGCATCGATAATCCTTTTCGTAAAATTTTGGAAACGCAATTATACCCAAACTTTTCTAAAATTTCGCTATACTTTTACCATGATGATAGATAATTCCATAAAACATATACAAAACGCGCTCAAAGATCTCGATGATGAAGTGCAGAAAATTCTCCTAAATTGGGACATTCCGCTCAATGAAAAAGACAATCTGATGCTCCCTATCTTGCAACAAAAAAAAGTACTCACGCAGACACTGGAGGATTTGACCTACCTCAAAGAGCACCCGCCTACTCCAAATCAACCTTGCGGTATCTCAAAATACAGAGACGATTAAGCTAAATTTGCTATAATTTCACCGCTTCTCTTTAGACCTGTGCAATAGGGTTGTGAGATAATGTGTCAGGGTAGGAATACAGCAGCACACCTTACTTCCTTATGTGCCGCAGCCATCTGGAGGGAGGCACCTTCAAAACTAACAAAAGAAAAACTATGCTCTACATAGTAACCGCTCTCAAACCAGAAGCGCAAGCATTCATCGACTACCACAAAAACCTCAAAAAAGAAAAATTAAACAATTTAACTATTTTTAAAAACAACGATATTACACTTATCATCTCTCATTTGGGCGTACAAAACGCAAGAGTCGCTACACAGACGCTCATAAACCATTTTGACATTACAGATGATGATATCTTTTTAAACGCAGGTATCTGCGGGGCTTCAAAAAAGTACGCAATCGGTGAGCTTTTAGAGATCGGTTCACTATGCTACCATGACCAACACTACAACATAAACAAAACACCAAACACTTTAATCTGCCTCGATAAAGAAGCTGCGACCGACACACATACCATCGCAGATATGGAGAGCTACGGATTTTACGATGCTGTCATCCACAACCCTGCCATCAAAAATTTTCATATCCTAAAAGTAGTAAGTGACCATTTTGAACCGCGAAAAGTGACAAAAGAGCAGACAAAGTCACTTCTCTTTAATGTGATAGATGATATAAATAGGATTATTAATTTTTAGGATTTTATTTTGAAGATATTTTTACTTATATTTACACTCTTTTTTACCCTAAACGCAGCGGACTCCATAAACGACACACAACTCAAAGAGATGATAGGCCGTATGCTCATTGTCGGATTTGACGGTACCAAAGTGACACAAAACTCACAAATCATAAAAGATATAAAACGCTACAAGCTCGGAGGGGTAATCCTCTTTGACATCAACTACCACGACAGAAGCAGACAAAAGAACATCACTTCACCAAAACAGCTAAAAGAGCTCACAACTGCACTGCAAAAGTTCTCATATTCACCTCTTTTTATCGCCATAGACCAAGAGGGCGGCAAAGTAGCAAGACTCAAACCAAAATACGGCTTTACAAAGATACCCTCTGCGTTTAAGGTTGCACAACTCCCCCTTACAAAAGCAAAAAGCATCTACCAAACGCAGTCACAGATGCTGCATAAAAACGGCATAAATATGAACTTCGCACCCGTAGTTGATCTGGGCATCAATCCAAAGAACAGAGTCATAGTAGGACTTGAACGCTCCTTTGGCAAAGATCCGCTCAAAGTAAGCAGATATGCAAAAGTTCTCATCGATACACAAACAGACAACAATATTATATCTGTACTCAAGCACTTTCCCGGTCACGGCTCTTCACTTGGTGACTCACACAAAGGTTTTGTAGATATTACAGAGACTTGGAGCAAAAAAGAGCTGGAGCCCTACAAAATACTCATCAAAGCAGATAAAGCCGATGCCATTATGACAGCTCATGTCTTTAACAGACATCTCGATGCCGCCTACCCTGCAACACTCTCCTACAAGATAAATACACAACTACTGCGAAACAAACTCGGATTTAGAGGTGTGATAATCAGTGACGATATGCAGATGAAAGCCATCTCCGCACACTACTCTCTCAAAGAGGCGACAACACTTGCCATAAACGCAGGAGTAGATATGCTTCTTTTTGGAAACCAGCTTGCACACAACTCAACGCAAGAGATAGTTCAGACCATATTTGAGCAGGTAAAAGCGGGGAAGATTTCACGTCAGAAGATCATAAACGCAAACAAAAAGATAGCTGTTTTACATACCAAAAACAGCATCATCCAAAAGCCCATCATCTTTAAAAAAGAGCGAAAAGAAATGACAAAGGCCTACATCAAACAACATTATGCTCTAGAGGTGAAAGATATTCACATCAAACCAAAGATCATCGTACTGCACTGGACAGCCGTTATGGATTTTAATGACAGTTTCAAAAGACTCTACCCTCAAAAACTCCTCACCGACCGCAAAGATATAGCCGCAGCATCACAGCTCAATGTCTCTGCACATTTTTTGGTGGAGAGAGACGGCACCATCTACCAACTTATGCCCGACAACTTTATGGCACGTCATGTCATCGGACTCAACTACTCAGCCATAGGGGTTGAAAATGTCGGTGGCGAAGCCAACAAAAAAGAGGATCTCACACCCGCACAGGTCACAGCGAACATCAGACTCGTAGAGTATTTAAAAGAGAAGTATCCAGATATTGAGTATCTCATCGGTCACTATGAGTACAAACAGATGCAAAAAAATCCACTCTGGCTTGAAAAAGATGCCTCCTACAGAACAACAAAAGCAGACCCGGGAGCAAAATTTATGCAGGCGGTCAGAGAAGGTGTGGAAGAGTTACAACTTAAGGGTGCAGATGAGTAACAGCTTCTCTTTTCTTGATTGGTTTGTTTTTCTCTCCTATTTTCTCACTCTTGCCATCAGCTCCTATCTCTTCTCACAAATACAGGTCAAGTCCTCCCGTGAGTTTTTCACCAGTGCCAACACTATGCCGCTCTTTGCCGTTGCCATCTCCATAGTAGCCACATCACAATCAGCTGCGACCTTTTTGGGTGTGCCCGAGTTCTCCTACCTGCATGACTTTACATTTATAGGATTTTATCTCTCCTCTTTACTTGCCGTACTCTTCATAGGCAGGTATTTTGTACCGAAGTTCTATGCCATAAACGCAGTGACTGTTTATGAACTTTTAGAGAATCGTTACGGAGAAAAAGCAAAGAGGCAGGCCGGGATTATGTTCTTACTTGGGCGTATTATGGCGAGTGGAGCGCGTCTTTACATCGGTGCACTGGCTGTAAGTATGATCCTCTTTTTAGACATCAGCTTTGCACATATGTTTCTCGCTGTCATCTTGCTTGTTTTGGGAGCAGTGGCATACAGCTACTTCGGAGGTATCAAGTCCATCATCTACAGTGACATCATTCAGGCTCTTACCTATGTCGGAGCAGGCATTTTTGTACTCTGGTATCTCTATGTCTCTCTTGCAGGTGTAGATATCCTCCAGATCCTCCAGACACACGACAAGCTGCGTTTCATAGACACATCATGGGATGGAAAGTTCAACATCATAGGACTTCTAAGCGGCTGGCTGCTACTCAATATCGCTGCGTTTGGACTCGATCAGGACATGACACAAAGGGTACTCAGCTGTAAGAACAAACAAGAGGCTTCACGCTCTTTGGTGCTCTCCATCTTGCTTACCATTCCCATTGTTCTGCTCTTTCTGGCCATCGGTTCTTTGCTCTATGTCCACTACCAGACAGCTGCCGTTTCACAAAGCTTTCATGGGCAGAGCATCACGATATTTATGTACTACATCCTCACTGAGATGCCATCAGGGCTCAAAGGCTTGGTAACAGTAGGTGCCATCGCCGCTGCGCTTTCCTCTACAAACTCCGTTTTAGGTGCCATGGCATCTGTAGCCGTGCAGGATATCTACCGTCCATACAAACTCAAAAAAGAGCCAACGACCTCTGAAGCACACTTCTTAAAAGCTTCACGTTTTGGCATACTTGTATTTGCATCTATTCTCACATTTATGGCGATGCTAAGCTACCTCTGGCAACAAAACAGCGACCTCTCACTCATCGGCTTTGCACTTGGTGTTATGAGCTTTGCATACTCGGGACTTTTAGGAGTTTTCTTCTCTGCCATCTTTACCAAACGCGGAACTGCCACACTTGTTCCCTACTCTCTTGCAGCAGGATTTTTCACTGTTTTAGCTCTGCAACCATACATCTTTGACATTCACATAGGATTTTCATGGCAGCTTCTCATCGGTACACTTGTTGCGTTTGGAGTTATGCAGTTAAAAGTGGAGATTCA
>CAZCMR010000108.1:0-4268 GCA_964499805.1 uncultured Sulfurimonas sp. | reverse complement strand
TATGTAGTGATGCCGCCATCAAAAAAACTGCTCTATAAGGGGATATATCTTCCTTCATCCATCTCAGAGACATTTCGGCTTGTCATTGCCGTGGATAGTTCTGGCTCGGTTGATAAAGAGCTGCTCGATACTTTTTTGAGTGAAGTGAACTTTATAATGGAGCATACGCAAAACTATATTATTGATTTGCTTGTGTGTGATGACAAGATCCACTCCCATCAGAGATTTTTAAGTGGTGAGAGTCTTGAAGTTGAGCTCAAGGGTGGTGGGGGAACTGACTTTCGTCCTCTCTTTGGCTACATAGAGGAGCACTTGGATGATGTAGCGCTGCTGCTCTATTTTACAGATTTAGAGGGATTTTTTCCAAAAGAAGAACCCTCTTTTAGTGTGAAGTGGGTAAGTCAAAAAGAGAGTGAGACCCCTTTTGGAGAAGTAATTGTTTTAGCAGAAGACTAAGCTTCAAAAACTATCTGGTTTCTGCCACTGTTTTTTGCTTTATAGAGACACATATCTGCTTCATTTATACTCTCTTCCAAGTTGTCTTCTTCGTTATACATTACTGCACCGATAGAGACGGTAAAGTTGATAAACTTCTCTTTTTCTATCTCTACAGAGTAAGACTCTATTTTTTGACGGATACGTTCTAAAATTTCTAAAGTACTGTAGCGATTGATGTTTTTAAGAACAAGACAAAACTCCTCCCCTCCAAAACGAGCCACTACATCTTGAGGATTTGTAGAACTGCGCAAGATATCTGCCAAAGTTACAATGACTTTATCTCCTGCATCATGTCCATAGGTGTCATTAACTTTTTTGAAATGATCAATATCAAGCATAGCTACTGCAAATTTTTCACCACTCTCTTTGACCTCGTCAACATAATCTTGCATAGTTTGAAAAAAGTATCTACGATTATAAAGTCCTGTAAGATAGTCACGGCTTGCATAGTTCATAATCATTTGAATATTTTCAAGTGCTTCAATAGAGTTGTTTACACGAACAGAAAACTCCTCTTTTGAGAAAGGTTTTTTGATGTAATCATTTGCACCATGTTTTAAAAAGAGTGCAGTAACTTCATCATCATCATTTCCAGAGAGTGCAAGAATGGAGAGTTCATCTTTTGAATAGGTCTTGCGAATCTCATGTGTGAGTTCAAGTCCGTCCATAACCGGCATATTGTAGTCAGTAAGGACTAAAGAGATGTCGGGTTTTGCCTGCAACATACCAAGAGCTTCCTCTCCGTGAGCAACAGTAATAACATCAAAGAAGAGATTTTCTAAAATACCCTGCATCTGTTTTCGAAACATCATCGCATCATCGACTACAAGGACTTTATGGTTTCTGTTTTTTTGAAGACGTTTGATAGTGTGAATGATGTAGTCAATATCTCCGGTTCCGCCTTTGTTGACATAATCAATAATACTCTTTTGAAGCATTTTTTTGCGAAAATTTTTGTCTATGTTTGCACTCAGAACAATAACATGATTCTTTTTACTCAGGGCATAGTCAACAACTTCTCCATCTGGAGCATCTGGAAGGTTAAGATCTAAAAGTGTGATAAAGTATTTGTAACGAGCTAAAAAGAGTTTGGTTTCAGCAAGAGAATAAGCAACATCAACTTCCATCTCCAAAGCAGTTTTTATTTTTTTAGCTATGAGGTTGGCTAATGTTTTGTTATCTTCTACCACAAGAATACGTTGAGGTGTTTCTTCTTTTTCCATATAATTGTCTCCAAAAAATATTAAAATTAAACAAGTATAGCGATATTAATCTAAAATTATAGTAAGAGCAGGTACTATCGCATTATGAATTACAAAGCTGTAACTTTAGCACATTTACAAGATGGCAGAAATGTCTTTTTAACCGGTGGTGCAGGTGTTGGAAAGACAACCTTGACACGAGAACTTATAGCTGCATATGAATCTGAAGCTAAAAAAGTGGCTAAACTGGCTTCAACGGGAATGGCAGCTACTCTCATAGGGGGTCAGACACTGCACAGTTTTTTTGATCTTGGCATTGCTGATGATATAGATGCCTTAGAGAGAAATGGTAAGTTTGAGCCAAAGAAAAAAGTAAAAAAGCTTATACATTCTATGGATCTTATTGTTATTGATGAGATATCCATGGTAAGTGACAAACTTTTTGAGATGATACTTTTACGACTTCAGCAGGCTGATTTTTTAGGTGTATTGCTTGTTGTTGGTGATTTTTTACAGCTTCCTCCTGTGGTTAGAGGTTCTGACGCGGTACATTTTGCTTTTGAATCTAAAGCATGGAAACTTTGTGCTTTTCAAAAAATAGAGCTCACACATATATACAGAACTGATGATAAAGCATTTATAGAACTTTTGCATGCTGTACGTTTTGGAAAGATTAACGAAGAGATACATAATGCACTCAACAGTTTTATAAAACCACTCCCAAATGAGCTTAGTAACTATACTTTCTTGTTTGGCAAAAATGCTTCGGCTTCTTTTCATAATAAAGAGCAATTAGCAAGCATAGATGGCGAACTTTTTTCTAAAGAAGTGCAGATAGTCAAACATAAAAAGAGCGTAAGTGACAAAGAGATAGAGCGTTTTATGCAAGATGCCCGCATAGAAGCTCAGCTTATGCTAAAAATAGGTGCACCTGTTCTTTTTACCCGTAATGCCTGGAACTATTATAATGGTGAACGGGGCATTGTTATAAATATAGATGCAAGTTATATATATGTGCAAAAAAGTGATGGCAAGGTTATTAAACTTGAACAGGTTGCACAGAGTAAATCTGCTTGGAATGAAAAAACAGTGCAGGGGAAAAAAGAGTTGGTAGAAGAGGAGCTTTTTACACTCTATCAGTATCCAATTAAATTGGCTTTTGCTATTACTATTCATAAATCGCAGGGTATGAGTATTGAGAATCTTATCATTGAAACACGGGAGATCTTTGCCCCTTCGCAGTTTTATGTAGCACTCTCACGCGCCTCAAATCCTAAAAATCTCATACTTATAGCACCGCAAAGACAGTGGTATGAACTTGCCTATGTCCATCCAAAAGCTATGAGCTTTGTAAAAGAGGAAATATGTTAAAAAATCTAGATAACGGCATACTCTTTATGCTGGCATCTGCATTGATATCGGCACTTAATGGTGCTCTGACAAAGATACTTTCTGCAGATATCAGTGCATTAGAGATAGTCTTTTTTAGAAATTTTATAGGGATATTTTTAATTTTGTATGCACTCAAGCATACTCCTCCAAAGTTAACGGATAAACGATGGTATCTGCTTTTTATGCGTGGTTTTTTTGGTTTTAGTGCAATGATACTCTTTTTTTATACTATAACTCAAATTCCTCTTGGAGAGGCGATAACATTAAATAAAACTTCACCTTTTTTTGTGACTATTTTAGCTTTTTTTCTTCTAGGTGAGCATTTGAGTCTTCGGACTGCTATTGCTCTTTTTATTGGATTTACAGGTGTTGTACTTATTACCAAACCTTTTGGTATGGAGTTTTCTACTATCCATTTTCTAGGACTTCTTGGTGGTTTTTTTGCTGCTGCTGCTTATACAACGATTAAAAAAATAAAAGATATTTTTGATTCTCGCATTATTGTACTCTCTTTTGTTTCTATCGGAACACTTCTGCCTGTTTTGCTTTTTATCATTGCAAATTTTGTAGATCCTTCTGTAGAATTTGCATTTTTGTTTCCTGATTTTGTTGTTCCAAAAAGTTTTGATATTTGGATGCTTATCGTTTTTATGGCCGTTATATCAACACTTTCACAGTGGCTGCTGACAAAAGCATACAGTTCAAAAAGTCTTAGTATTGTTGGTGTGATTAGTTATACAAATATTCCCTTTGCTATAGGCTTTGGTTATTTACTGGGAGATCCCTTTCCTCAACTTTTAACATTTATTGGCATTGTTCTCATAATTTTTGGAGGTTTATTAGTTAAATAAAATTACTGCATAAAGAAACTTGGTTAGTTTAAGTTAAAATATAACAAACTATGGTTATGATTTTCCAGCATGAAAACATACTTACAAAATAGCTGGGGATAATGATACGTGAAAAACATACAATATTGTACCGAACTTATTCAAGAGAGTGAAGAGAAGTTTCATAAAATTACAAAAAACTCACTTGTTGGGATGTTTATTTATAATGATTATTTCTTATATGTTAATGATGCTTTTTGTAATATGACTGGATATACTGCAGCAGAGTTGTTAAAGATGCATCCGTGGGATCTTGTTGAAGAACAAGATAAAAACGTTTTTCAAG
>CAZCMR010000107.1:0-4272 GCA_964499805.1 uncultured Sulfurimonas sp. | reverse complement strand
TCTGAATAAAGATGATGTTATCAAGCTCTATAGAGAATTTTTCTGTAGAGATGTTACATTTAAATGTGAAGTAGTCATATATGGGTATAATATAGAAGATTATAAAAAGATACTCAAAATGATGATGGTAGAAAATAATGGCATACAAACACGACTACGATAAAACACTAACACGCTTAAATACAATAATAGCACGACTCAATGATGGTGAAGCGCTCTCAGTTAAAGCATTGGCAGAGGAGTTTAATGTAAGTGACAGAACAATACAGCGAGATTTTAATGAACGTTTAATGACACTTTATCCTATCTATCAAGATAAGAAAAAATGGAAGATGCAGGAGGGGTTTAAACTCCAAAAGGCTACCAATATTGAAGATACAATTATATTGGATATTTTAGAGAAGATGACAGATGGTTTAGGCACTAAGTTTTCCACAAAAGCCAAACATCTCCTCTCCAAAATTAAAAATGAAGACTATAACCCCATTTACACCAAAATTAATATGGAGGATGTTAGTGATTCACTTAGTACTATCGCTTTGCTAGAAGATGCCATCAAGCAAAAAAAAGTGATAGAGTGCAGTTACAACTTCGTTACGTATGAAAAAGATGTATCCTTAAAATCTTTAAAGATTGCCAACTTTGAGGGTATATGGTATTTGATAGCCTTGGATGCAAGAAACGATATACTTAAAAAGTATCATTTAAAAAGTATCTCAAATCTAAAAATTACAGATGAAAATTTCACAGTTACAAAAGAGTTGGAAGAGAGATTGGACAACTCTATCAGTGTGTGGTTCAATGCCAATGCAGAGCCATATGAAGTGGAACTTTATCTTGCACCAGCAGCTGCAAAAACACTCAAACGCAGACCAATTTCTAAAACGCAAAGCATGCTTAAAGAGTATGATGATGGGAGTATGGAGATAGTTATAAAAATAACCCATTTTATGGAAATACTCCCTATAGTAAAATATTGGATTCCCCATATACAAGTGATCTCGCCAACTTTTATTCAAGAGATGCTTGAAGATGATGTAAAAGAGTTTTTACAAAACAGTCTAGATAGATGATTAAAATATTTACATAGAATATGCTACTAAAACCAGACACAAAGCTGTCAATATAAAATCTTATACTTCTTCTAAATTAAGTGAGGAGTGTAAAATGACATCAAGAAAAAGACGTCGAAGAGCTTTTAGATTAGATTCCAGACCAACTGATTTTATTGAAAAAGAGTTGGTTGACAAAGCAACTTTATGGACACTAAGAATACTTTTTAAACTAGGTGGTCACCGTGAATTTATCGATAAGGACAACTATGTTCACAAAGATTCTATTTTGTCTTTTTTACAACTTGAAAAATATATAGATACCGAAGATGAAAAATTTACCAGAGATGATGTATTATCCGATGCTAAAGAATCTTTAGCACGATTAGAACAACAAACAGTATTTTCAAGTGCCAAAATACTGAGTAAAAACATCGCACAACTCACCAAGCTTTTAGAACTCAACAGTTACGAACAGCAGATTTTAGAGTTTATAATACTTATAAAACAGTATGAGGTGCTTGATGATGCAGCAAGTTTACTTGGCTGTGAACTTAACACCAAACAAGCAAAAAGAGCACTTGGTACTATCTTAGATATTCCAAAGGATAAAGTTGATGCGGCTTTATCTTCAAATTCGAAGCTCTCTAAATCATCTCTTGTTGTTGTTCAAAAAAGCAACACGCAATCTCTTGATAGAAAGTTTGATTCTATCAGTGATGAGTTTATAGATAATATGATTAATCTTGATGAAAATATAGAGGTAATGATTAAAGACTCTATTAGAAAGTGTGAAGCACCGACACTGAAACTAAAAGATTATAAGCATATTCAAGAGGATATCAACATACTTTATCCGTATCTCAAAAACGCTATAAAGCAAAAACAAAAGGGTGTCAACATTTTATTATACGGTTTACCGGGTACTGGTAAAACAGAACTTGTTAAAGTACTTGCGAAAAAACTAAAAACATCTCTTTATGAGGTAAGCTATATCGATGAAGATGATACCCCAAAAGATGGCCCTGCACGATTAAAAGCATATAAGTCTGCCCAGGCACTTTTAACAAGTAAAAAAACATTATTGATGTATGACGAAGCTGAAGATATCTTTCAAAGTTCAGATGGAGGAATGTTCTCAATGCTCTTTGGTGGTGGTGCACAAAGACAAAGAGATAAAGCCTGGATTAATAAAACCTTAGAGACAAATGAGATACCGACAATCTGGATAACAAATAATATACGCAGTGTTGACAATGCCATAGTAAGACGTTTTAATTTGACAATTGAACTGCCTATACCACCTAAGAGTAAAAGGAAGCAGATAATTGAAAATTACTCGAATAATAGCTTGGATGAGAGAACAAAGGAGCTACTCGCTGAAAATGAAAATATTGCACCGGCACTTATTACAAATGCCACTAAAGTGCTTGGCACTGCCAATTCATCTTCATCAAAAGAGTTTACACATATAGTATCCAACACTTTAAAAGCACAAGGTTTTGATGGGATTGGTGAGAATGGTTCTATATCCCTGCCAAGCATCTATAAACCTGAGTTTATAAACACAGATACAAACCTGCAAGAGTTGGCTCAAGGTATAAAAAATAATCCAAATGCAAGACTCTGTCTCTATGGTCCGGCTGGAACAGGTAAGAGTGCCTATGGTAAGTATGTAGCAGAGATTCTTGAAAAACCTGTCATACTCAAAAAAGCAAGTGACCTGCAAAGCAAGTGGGTCGGAGAGGCTGAAAAAAACATTGCATCTGCATTTAGAGAAGCTAAAGAGGAGGATGCTGTACTGATATTTGATGAAGTTGATAGTTTTTTACAAGATAGAACAAAAGCTAAAGCAAGTTGGGAAGTGAGTCAGGTCAATGAGATGCTGGTGCAGATGGAGAACTTTGATGGTATCTTCATAGCCACTACAAATCTCATGGATAATTTAGATAGAGCAAGTGTGAGAAGGTTTGATTTGAAACTCGCATTTAACTTTTTAAATCCACAGCAGGCATGGGATATATTTCTGGCGTACTCTAAAGAGTTAGGTATAAAAAGCATTCCAAAACATTTGGAAAATGATGTGAAACGATTAATCCATTTGGCTCCGGGTGACTTTGCAGCAGTAAAAAGACAACACAGGTTCCGTCCGGTTACAAGTGCTGAAGATATGTTGTTAAGAGTGCAAAGGGAGATAGAAGTTAAAGAGTTAGATGACTCAAAAAAGATGGGATTTCTCTAAAAGCGATTCCATCCTGGGGATATAATTATCCCAATGATGCAAAAATGGCACTAAAAAACTAAAAACCAGACACAAAGCAGTAGAAAATATAAAGTATACTATTACAATAAAAAAAAGCATGGATGTACTAATGGATTTAGATATAAAAAGTATAAAACAAACTATTGACGACGCTGAAGTAGTTTTAATCACGGCAGGTGCTGGTATGGGAGTTGACAGTGGACTGCCGGATTTTCGAGGTAATGAAGGTTTTTGGAAAGCATATCCTGCCGTTGCAAAACTCGAATTACGATTTGAGGAGATGGCAAATCCACAATGGTTTGAAACAGAGCCTGAATTTGCCTGGGCATTTTACGGGCATAGACTCAATTTGTATAAAGAAACCATGCCACATAGAGGATTTGAATTGTTATTAGACCTTGTCAAGCAGAAAAAAGATAATTATTTTATCTATACTTCAAATGTAGACGGACAGTTTCAAAAAGCAGGCTTTGATAGTGAGAAGATCTATGAAATACATGGGAGTATTCACCATTTTCAATGCAGCAGGGACCCATTGCATGGAATATGGAGTGCAAGAGATATAGCAATTGAAGTTGATATGGATAGCTTTAAAGTAAAAAATCTTCCAAAATGTAGAGTGTGTGACGTAGTAGCTCGCCCAAATATTTTAATGTTTGGTGACTGGAGTTGGAAACCCGCTAGGTCAAATGAGCAAGAAGCAAGGTTTAACAAGTGGAAAAAGAGTGTAAGAACCAAAAAAATAGTGATCATTGAAATTGGGGCGGGGACAGCAATTCCATCAGTTAGAATGCTGAGTGAATATATGTCATCAATTAATCATAATGCAACGCTTATACGCATTAATCCAAGAGATTACAGTATACCTACAAAAGATGATATATCTTTGGCTTGTGGTGGTCTTGAAGGACTTGAGGCAATATTAACATGATAGTTTGAAGTTCAAAACTATTATTA
>CAZCMR010000106.1:0-4368 GCA_964499805.1 uncultured Sulfurimonas sp. | reverse complement strand
ACTCTTCCGGTGGCAAGCTGTTTACCGCTTCAATCTTGATAAGTGCGTAGTAGCGTTCTTGGTCTTTTGGAGGGCGAACCTGACCGGTTACGACATCTCCGTTACGCAGTGCAAAGCGTTTTATTTGAGTGTTTGAAACGTATGCATCATTGATAGACTCATTAAAAGATTTGTCAATCGAGCGGATAAAACCATAGCCATCAGGCATGATCTCTAAAATACCGCTAAAGAGAATGTATCCACCCTGAGCAGTCTGCGCTTTTAAAATCTCAAAGATAACATCTTGACGTTTTAGCTCATTTGGATGCTCAACACCAAGCTCTGTTGCCATCTCTACAAGCTCTTGGATGCTTTTTGTACGAAGCTCCTCTACACTTGAACCTTTGACCGGCGTATGTGTTCTGTTGTTGTTATTGTTATTTTTATTATTGTTTTTTCTGCGGGGTTGTTGTGACGAAGAAGTTTCACTCATAAGTATAGACTGCCTTAATTTCTTGAGATTTGTAATGTAGGAAAGATTTGTATGCAATATGGTGCATATCTTTTGTTGGCGTAATTTTACAATAACCAAAGCCCTAAAGTCAAGTTTTGAATATTTTGTTATAATGTTGCTGCATAAATTATAAAAAGTTGTGATAAAAATGAATCAATTAAAAGATTTAGTTTCATATACTAAAGAGTTACGTCTTTTATATGTTGAAGATGATAAAAACCTTATAAAGGCATGTTTGCCACTGTTTCAAGAGTTGTTTTTAGAGGTAGTTATAGCACATAACGGAGAGGAAGGTTGTGAAAAACTCTCTTTAAATAAGATAGACCTTATCTTGACAGATATCTCTATGCCGGTAATGAATGGGCTAGAGATGATAGAGAATGTTCGAAAAGAAGATACGGAGATACCGATAGTTATTCTCTCTGCCTACAGTGATGTGGAGTACTTTATGGAGAGCATCAGACTCAATGTAGATGGTTATCTGCTAAAACCCATAGAACTGCAGCAACTAATAGCTGTTTTTTTGAAAATAGCCAAAAAAATAGCTATGCAAAAGGAGCTCCAAAGAGAGAAGCTCTTTTTGCAACAGTATCAAGAGGCAGCAGATGAGGGTGTAATAGTCTCAAAAACAGACAAGTTTGGAATCATTAGCTATGTAAATGATGAGTTTTGCAGGGTTTCAGGGTATACAAGAGAAGAGCTTATAGGCAAAAATCATAATATTATTCGTCATCCCGATAATCCAAAATCACTTTATAAAGAGATGTGGGATACCATTCAAAACAAAAAGAAGATTTGGAAAGGCATCATTCGTAATCTCTCAAAAGAGCATAAGTCATACTATGTAAAGACCATTATAAAACCCATTATTGATGAGCAGAACAATATAGTCGAGTATATTGCACTGCGTGAGGACGTAACAGAACTCATGCATCCAAAAGCACAGCTTAGAGATGCTGTAGCGAATATAGAAAATCCGTGTCTTATTTATATACAGATTGAAGATTTTGGTATGCTAGAAGAGCTTTATGCAAGTAAAGTTCTTCAAGAGCTGCAAAAAGAGACACAAAAGATTTTAGAAGATGCTTTTAGCTGTGTGGCATCATTTGAGCAGATTTATAATATTGACAATGGTCTGTATGCTTTTGTAATATCAATAAAAAAAGAAAGTTCCAAGGTGTTTCAAGAAATTCAAGAGGTACAAAAAAGTTTGCAAAACAGTGTAGTGTATATAAATGATATCAAGTTTGAACTTACATTTTTGCTCAGTCTTGCCTATAAAACACCCAAACTTTTAGAGAGTGCCGCTGCAGGTATAGAGGAACTCGCAAAGAGTAAAGAAGATTTTATAATTGCCAATGAACTTATAGAAAAACGAAAAGAGCTTGCACAAAAAAATATGCAGATAATTGACATCATAAAAAGTGCACTTGAGTCTGGGAAGATTATCTCCTATTTTCAACCAATCATAGAGAATAAAACAGGCCAGATAGTCAAGTATGAGTCTCTTGTTCGTCTTGTAAATGAAAAGGGAGAGGTCTTAAGCCCTTACTACTTTTTGGATGTGGCAAAAAAGAGCAAGTATTACTCCGAAGTAACACGCAGGGTTTTAAAAAACAGTTTTAAAGCATTGCAGCAGACAGACAAAGACCTCTCAATCAACCTCTCAATAATAGACATAGAAAACAGAGCTATAAGAGAGGAGATACTGACACTTTTGGCTGAACATAAAAGTGTAACACACAGGATAGTCTTTGAGATGTTGGAAGATGAAAATGTAAAAGATTTTGCAGTAGTAAAAGCCTTTATAAAACAGGTAAAAGCCATGGGTGTTAAAATTGCCATTGATGACTTTGGAACAGGGTACTCAAACTTTGAGAGACTCTTGGAGTATAAGCCGGACTTTTTAAAGATAGACGGCAGTTTGGTAAAAAATATAGTCCATGATACTTTTTCACGTTCTATTGTCAAAACCATTGTACTTTTTGCAAAAGACCAGGGTTTTGAAGTTATAGCCGAATTTGTTGAAAATGAAGAGATATATGCTGTTTTAAAAGAACTTGGTGTAGAGTATTCACAAGGATACTATTTTGGAGCACCAAAGGCTTTATAATGAAAAAAGAACTACTGAAGGTTTATCATAAAAAAAAGCAGCTTTTATTGTTGTCTTTACTTTTGCTGGTTATTGGTGCAGTTGTAGTTCCGCTCTCAGTTTATAAGTTTGAGAAAGATTTTATATATGAAAAAGTGGACAGTTTTTTAAAGTCTGCAGCTTTCAACATAGAGTTGATTTTAGGCGAGTCTTTTTTTGATGAAGCGGTGCAAAAGGGTGCACTAAGCGGCATAGAAAATATGCAAAATGTCATGAAACTCTCCAAATATAACGATAACCTCGGAACTGCTTATATTTATACCCTTTTTATTCAAAAAACTGCTGATGGCAACAAGGTCTATTTTACATCTTCTAGTGCAACAAAAGAGGAGATCAAAGATAAAAAAGAGACACGCTTTTTTGATGAGTATACAGAGGCAACACCGGCACTTCGTAATATCTTTACAACAAATAAGATACTTTATGAGGAGTCAACTGACAGATGGGGAACATTTAGAAGTGTGCTTATACCAAGAAAAACAGACAAAGGAGTACCTTATGTTCTTGGTGCGGACATAAGAATAGATACCATTAATACACAGCTCTATAAGATAGTTGAAAAAATTCTCTATATTGAGAGTTTTGTGTTGGTACTACTCTTTTTACTTATGTATCTGTACTACAGGTTTATACAGACGGAGCGTAAGGGGATAGCCGTAGTAGAAGAGCGTCTTAATGATGAGATAAAACAAAAGACAAGCAGTTTAAAAGAGTTGACGAAAACCTTAGAAAAAAGGGTTGCAAAAGAGATAGAAAAAAACAGAGATAAAGAAAAACAGCTTCTTGTTCAGGCACGTTTTGCACAGATGGGAGAGATGATAAGCATGATAGCCCATCAGTGGCGACAACCGCTCAATGCCATCAGTGCGACAGCTATTGCAGGGCAGATGAAAGTGGAAATGGGTGTTTTAAACAAAGATGCACTTATAAAAAACTACAAAGATATAGGCTCGTATGTACAGCACCTGAGTAAAACTATTGATGATTTTAGAAATTTCTTCAAACCTAATAAAAAAAGAGAATGTGTAACATTTAGTGAACTTTTCAACAGTGTTTTGGAGCTGACACAAAAAAATCTTACTAATAAAAATATCAAAATCATGGTAGAGATAGAAGATGATAAAAAATTTTCTCTTCCCGTTAATGAGATGCGGCAGGTGCTTTTAAACCTGATAAAAAATGCCGAAGATGTTCTTGTTGAAAAGGAAGTTAAAAATCCTTACATTAAAATAGTGGCAAAGGGAGAAAAACTCTGTATATGTGATAACGGAGGTGGTGTAACACAAGAGATACAGACAAAAATATTTGAACCTTATTTCTCGACAAAAGAGGAGAAAAACGGAACGGGTCTTGGGCTTTATATGTCCAAAATTATTGTTGAAGATCATTGCAAGGGTAAACTAGAAGTATATAACAGCACAGAGGGTGCTTGTTTTTGTATTATTTTTTGTCAGAATTTAGAGTGTTGATACTCTCTACAATACTGCTTATTTCTACTTTTGCGTGAGAGAGTGAGTCTTGTGTTCTCTCTGCAAGTTTACGCACTTCATCGGCAACAACGGCAAAGCCGCGCCCATGTTCACCGGCACGAGCAGCTTCTATGGCAGCATTGAGGGCTAGAAGATTGGTCTGCTCTGCTATCTCTGCAATGGCGTCAAGTACTTGGTCGATATTTTGGCTTTGTGCCTGAACATCTGCTACTTTTTCCTCAAAGTCACTCTCA
>CAZCMR010000105.1:0-4582 GCA_964499805.1 uncultured Sulfurimonas sp. | reverse complement strand
TTGCAACAGTAGCACCTAAACTTAATATTACAGCTGCACCAAGTGCAATTTTTACAATTTTATTCATTTTTTTCTCCTTGATATTTTACATATTGTATAACTTTTATAATAAAAATTATATTTATTATAAAAGTAATTTATATAATTAATGTAATAGTGTAACATTTTGTTATAATATCCCTAGAAAATATATATTACAAGGTTAATAAGTATGAACGAACAAGAGATACTATCTATTTTAAATAATGTTATATATCCGGGTTTTACTAAAAGTATCGTTGCGTTTGATTTTATTAAAAAGATAACAATCGACGATAAGAACATTAGTATTGCATTAGATATTCCCTCTGCTGCACCAGAAGTAGAAGAACAACTTAAAACTGAAATACAAAATAGACTTGAAAAATACAATAAAACAGTCATAGTAACAGTAAAAAAACCTATTATGCCTCGTCAAACAAGCTCCAATGGTAAGAATGTACTTCCTAAAATACAAAACTTCGTAATGGTAAGCAGTGGTAAAGGCGGTGTAGGGAAATCAACGACAACAGTCAATCTTGCCATTGCTCTTGCACAACAAGGTAAAAGAGTCGGTCTCTTGGATACGGATATATATGGACCAAACATTCCTAGAATGATGGGAATCGAAGATATACAACCTGTCTTTTTAGGAAAAACAATTAAACCGATTAAGGCACACAACCTTAAAGTAATGTCTATCGGCTCTTTAGTAGAAAGAGGAGCTTCTCTTATATGGAAAGGTGCTATGGTAACACAGGCAATTGAGCAAATGCTTGAAGATATTGAATGGGGTGAACTTGATGTTCTTCTTTTTGATATGCCTCCTGGAACCGGAGATGCACAACTAGCTCTTGCCCAGAATCTTCCAGTAACAGCTGGAGTATGTGTTACAACACCGCAAAAAGTCTCACTTGATGATACCATTAGAAGTATGGATATGTTTACACAACTTCACATTCCTATTGCTGGTCTTGTTGAAAATATGAGTGGATTTATCTGTCCAAACTGTAATGAAGAGCATGATATCTTTGGAAAAGGAACTACCCAACCTTTAGCAGATGCTTACAATACAGAGATTTTAGGAGAAATTCCTATTGAGCCTGCAATTCGTGAGGGTGGAGACAGTGGGCAACCCATCACTGTTATCGCACCGGAGTGTGAGACATCAAAACGCTACCAAAGTGTTGCTACAAAACTTTGGGACTACCTATTAAAAGTAAATGAAGAAGGTGGTGTAAATAATGAGGCTATTCAACCAACGATTTTTTAACTACTCTAAGTAGAAGAGTTTAGGCTTCGTGCCTAGCTCAGGTTTAAGAGTAAAATGTTTTCTTGATTGCAATACTTTGCTAATCTCACTCTCTTCATCATCCAAGTCACCAAAATATCTCAATTTTGCAGGACATGTAATTTGACATGCGGTTGTTGTTTCACCTTGCGCCAATCGTGTATCTGCACAAAATATACATTTATCTGTAACATGATTTTTCTCATCGACATACCTTGCTTCATAAGGGCAGGCTTTCATGCAAGCCAAAGTCAAATCACACTTCTCTTTATAGAGACGGACAATCCCATTGTCATCAGTATAAATCGCACCATTTGGACAAGCTTGCAAGCAGGGTGCATCTTGACACTCTTGACACTGCATTTGCATAAAGCTTATCTTCTCTCTATCGAGATTCCAGAAATCACCCTCAATCTCACCATCTTCTTGAATCCATAAACGATGATTTTTAGCACCCAAATCAATTCCATTTTCCTCTTTACATGCGACTTCACACGCATGACAGTTTATACAGAGTTTATAATCAAAAGCCATTCCATAATTTGCCATTATCTCTGCCTCACTATAATTTTCTAATTGTTATATTGGTCTCATGCATAGTCGCACAGCCATATATTTTTTCAAACTTATCTTCTATGATCATATTATCACTTGCACCTTTACCATATGCATTTGTAAGTTCTTCAGAAGCAGTACCAAATCCATGTGCAAACCAAAGTACCTGCGGTGCTATTTTATTTGTAGGATATGCTTGAATTACAACACTGTCAACCGCACTGCTTAAAACAAGGTAATCATCTTCATTTATATCCAAACTTTTTGCAACCTGATTATTAATCCAAACATAATTTTTTTCTTTAAACTCTTTAAGCATTATATTGTTGGTAGTTGCAGTTTGTGTAGAAGTAACATATCTACCGGTGATAAGTCTAAAACTGTTTTCTGGTATGGTAAAGTCATATCTACTATGCCATGTAGGCATCGGATCAAATCCCGATTTTCGTAATTTTTTCAGATAACAATTAACCTTATAATCTCTTTTTATCGTATAAAACCGTTTCTCTTTTGGGTAATACTCATAATAGTCATTATATAACTCTTTCTCTTTTTCGATATAAGGATGCCAAACACCCTTGGTTTTTAAAGAGTTATAAATCTTCTCTCCAAACTGCGCTATTATTAATTTTTTATTGCGTACAGAAACATCTTCTTTGTAGAGCTCAGCTAGATCATAACCACCTTCCATAAAGGCCTTTCTCATTCCTGATTCTTTAATGCTCTCTTGCAGATCTTCATCATATTTAGCACTCACTTCAAAAAGAGGTATGGAAAGTTTTTTTCCCAGCCCTTTAAGTATATCTTGCATACTTCTACTCTCATACAGAGGTTGTATTACTTGATTTCGCAATGCCAATGAGGGTTCAAGTCTGTTAAAGCTCATAACCATATCTTCACGTTCCAAGTATGTACACTCCGGCAAAATCACATCAGCCATCATAGCAGTATCACTAGGCATAGTATCAAACACAACAACCAAGTCCATCATCTCAAGCATCTGTTTGGTTTTTGCAATATTGGGCATATTTTGCATAATATTATGTTTACGTATAAACATTGCACGCACAGGGTAAGGTGCAGTTTTACTTATAACTTTTTCTCTAAAGTTCAGCCATGAACCACCTTTTTGCGAACCATATACTATGCCCTCTAGGTCAAATCTACCTTCACTTGCATTATAGAGTGGTTCATTTATCTCCTCTTGCTTTAGTACAAAAGGTTTTCCAAAGATAATGCCTCCTTCTCTGTTAACACTCCCTGCTAAAGCATTAATCAAAACCATTGCTCGACGCAGTTGAAAATCATTTGCACTCCATACACTTCTTCGTCCAAGATAATAGAGTGGCCGTTTGGCACTAAAAAACTCTCTTGCAGTTTGCTCTATTTTTTGTGCTGGTATATGTGTTTTGGATTCTGCCCATGATGCAGTATAGTTATTGTTAAGTATATGCTTTTCTAATTTATCAAAATCTTTAAAATAGTGCTCTACATATTTTTCATCATAAAGCTTCTCTTTTATTGCAATATAAATCATACTCAAACAAAATGCCAAATCAGTTCCGGGATTTAGTGGTAAATACTCATCTGCTTTTAAAGCCGTTACTGTACATCTAGGGTCTAAAACAACCAATTTTTGCTTAGTATGAATCATATCAACACTATCAGGAGTGATAAGTGATTCATAACGGTTTGCACCACTGATAATGAGATAATCACTCCCTGCAACATCCATCTCACCAACATCACCAATAGTTAGCTGTGTTGCACCGAGTTTTGTATTTAAACAGATACTTCCCTCATCCAAAAAGTTAGCACTCCCGATTTTTGAACCAAAGAACTTGATATATTCATCTTTATTGAATCCTTCTCCATTACAGTAGGCAATAGTTGAGCGGTTATCTTTTTCTTGATCTATAATAGTGACAAGTTTATCTTTTATATATTCATATGCTTCATCCCATGTCACTTTTTTATAGCGTCCATCACCTTTATTGCCTATTCGAATAAGAGGATATTTCAATCTGTCTTTATCATAAAGCGCATCAATTCCGGCATTGCCTTTGGGACAGAGCATATTTCTTGATTTTGGAAAATATTTATTAGGATTTAATTTTTCAACTCTATTATTTTCAACTCTGGCAAAACCTGCACACTTATTTCTACACATATTACATAAATAAGGAATATTTGCAACAGTTGAAGATGATTGTTTTGGTTGTGAAAAAGAGAAAGAAGAGGTAGCATATACACATAAGGCTACACTACCTTGTAAAAATTTTCTTCTGGAAGTTTCAATTCTTTTCATAAGAATATTATAACAGAAGAAAAGAAAATCTTAGAGGCTTTTAAAAACCTCTAGGATTTTTAATGATGTGCATCTTCATCAAGATTAAATGCTCTTGTACCAAGATAATATAAAAGCATACATAAACCAAGACCACCCAGTGAAATCATAATCTCAGTAGAACTTGGAAAGTATTCAATCCATTGAGGAGGAAGTTGATACTCATGTGTTTTCATCATTTGGAGTGGTTTTAATTGCGTATCATGTACAAGATCATATCGCATAAAGAAAATACCAACCATACCAATTGCTGATGTCCATACATACATAGTTACCGATCTCCATTTAGTCAATAACATAACTGTAAATGGAATTAACATACCCATAAGTACTTCACCATACATAAATGCGCCACTATGCATAATATGTTC
>CAZCMR010000104.1:0-4681 GCA_964499805.1 uncultured Sulfurimonas sp. | reverse complement strand
TGCGTTTTTTTAAAGCACTGATAGCTGATTTAAATGTTATCTCTATCTTTAATGTAGACAGACACTATCGTATCAATGAATATGATGCTAGCAGTGTTGTAGTTGAGAACAAAGACCAAGAGTATGTTTTGCGTTATCTGCTGCAAGAGCTGGACAACGGCAGTCTTGGTGTAAGTATAAAACTGCTACAAAAAGATGGAACAGAAGTCTTTTCTAAAAACTATAGAGTAAACAAACAAAACATCTATATGTTTGTTGCTCACGCAATAGCCTATGATATTAATGAATTTATGGGTGAGCCTCCAGTCTCATGGATAAAAAGAAAAGTGATATTTTCTAAAGTAGTAGCACCTATGAAAACTGAGATAATTATCTCTGACTATACACTTTCATACCAGCATGTTATTGTAAAAGGCGGCTTTAATGTTTTTCCAAAATGGGCAAACAAAGCACAAAATGCATTTTACTACACATCACTTGATAGTGTTAAGCCGACACTAAAATATATTGATATCAGAAAAGGAACAGTAAAGAGCCTTATGTCTTCTGATGGTATGATGATCTGTTCTGATGTCAGTGATGATGAACAAAAACTGCTGCTTACCATGGCACCAAAAGGGCAGCCGGATATCTATACATATAACTTAAATACAAAAAAATATTCAAAAGAGACACGCTATAGTGGAATTGATGTTAATGGACAGTTTATCGGGAGAGATAAAATGGTCTTTATCTCTTCAAGGTTAGGTTATCCAAATGTTTTTTCAAAAACACTCGGGCATGATGATGTTGAGCAGATGGTTTATTATGGTAGAAGCAACTCGGCATGTAGTGCACATGGGCATTATGTTGTTTATAAAGCGCGTGAGACCTCAAACGCATTTAGTGAAAATACTTTTAACTTGCATCTAATCTCTACAAAGACAGATGTTATCCGTCGTTTGACTGCAACGGGGGTAAATGAGTTTCCACGATTTTCACAAGATGGAGATGCAATTATCTTTATAAAAAACTATAAAGGGCAGAGTGCAATTGGGATCATAAGACTCAACTACAATAAAAACTATCTTTTTCCAATAACAAGCGGAAGAGTACAGTCTTTAGACTGGTAAAAAGGAAATTCTATTAGAACTTGTTTCCTTTTTTTGGTATAATTGTTTAACATTTAAATTGCAAGGAATAAAATGATGAAAAGTATAATACTTTCTGGTGTTGTTGCAGCACTATTAGTTTTTAGTGGTTGTTCAGATAAAGAGCCCGCAGTAGATTCACAAAACAGTGAGCAGGTTGCTGCGCCTACAGAGGTTGTTGCAGTAGAGACTGAAATAGTTTCTGCGGAAAATAGTATGGTAAACTCTAGCACAAACAGTACAGAGGCGGCAATGGCTGAAATTGAAAGTAAACTTCCTACAATTTACTTTGATTTTGATAAATACAATATTAAACCTGAGATGCAAGAACGCATAGATGCTGCTGCTGAACTAGGTAAGAAAGATATAGCAAAATCATTAAGTGTAAAACTTGAAGGTAACTGTGATGAGTGGGGAAGTGACGAGTATAACTTTGCACTTGGTCTTAAACGTGCAGAGGCAGTAAAAAAAGCTTTAGTAGCTGATGGTATTGAGCCTTCACGTATCTCTATGGTAAGTTATGGAGAATCAAACCCAGTGTGTACAGAACACACAAGAGCGTGTTGGGCGAAAAACCGTCGCGTAAACTTTAAGCTTATTCCATAATTTAAGTTTTACTATTATGAAATACAGCGCAATAATCAGTGCATTTATTGTGGCTGTACCTCTTTATCTCAGTGCATCAGAGCCATCGGCTTTTGGTGCAGGAGATCTCTCAAGTCCTGAACCTTATGGACTTACTCCCAATGAAGAAGTTATTTTAAAAACAAAAAAAGAGCTCAAAAAGATTGAACATAAGAGTAAATCTCAAGAGTCTCAACTTGATTCATTGCGTGAGCGTATTGATGGACTGCAGAGTATAGTAGAGAGTTTAGGCCGCAAAGCACATAACAATCAAGTCAAACTAGAAAAACTTAAAGAAGAAGAGACCAAAGCTTTTGTAAATGTCAATGAGTATGCACAACGTTTATCAGCATCAATTGAAGAAAATGCTAAGAAGCTTCAAGAGATTCAGACTGCACTGCTAGAGACAACAAAACATATAGATACTATTGATTCGGATTATGTAAGTAAAGATGAGTATAACAGACTTGTTAAAAATTTTAATGATTTTAAATCATTGGTAGTAAAAGAACTTAAGTCAGGCGGGCATACAAAAAGTAGTAAAAAAAGTAAGATTAGCAGTCCAGAGTTATATAATTTAGCAAAGAAAAACTTTGATAGAAAATATTACACTAAAGCGATTGAAAATTATAAAGAGCTTATAAAGCGAAAATATAAGCCTGCATTTGCACACTATATGATTGGTGAAATGTATTTTAAACGTAAAAATTATGCGTTGGCTTTGACATATTTCAAAAAGAGTTCAAAACTTTACTCAAAAGCTTCTTATATGCCTAAACTGCTTTTACACTCTGCAATAGCGATGGATAAAACGGGTGACAAGGCACATGCTAAGAAATTTTATCAAGCTGTAATAGCGAAGTATCCAAATAGTAAAGAGGCAAAAGAGGCAAAAAAAGTTTTATCAAAACTATAGTTGCTCTTTTTCAGCTAAAAAGAGTAGATTTTATGTTAAAATCGCAAAATTAAATTTATAAGGCAAATAATATGGCAATAGAAAACAATCAAGTTGTATCTTTAGAATACGAAGTAAGAGATGGTGATAAAGTAGTAGATAGTAATGTTGGTGGAGCTCCGTTAGTATTTATGTTTGGAAAAGGGCAGATTATTCCTGGTCTTGAAGAAGGTATCAAAGATATGAAAATCGGTGAGAAAGCTGATGTTTTAGTAAAAGCTGCTGACGCATATGGTGAGTATAATCCAGAAGCAACACAAGAAGTTCCAAAAGAACAATTCGCTGGAATCGATCTTCAAGAGGGTATGACTCTTTATGGTCAAGGTGAAGATGGTTCTACTGTCCAAGTAACTGTAAAAGAGATCAAAGATGATTCTGTTGTTATTGACTTTAATCACCCATTAGCTGGTAAAGATTTGATGTTTACAGTAACAATCAATAATGTTCGTGATGCATCTGCAGAAGAGGCAATGACAGGTGTTCCTGAAGAGAATAAACAGGAAGAAGAACATTGCGGATCTGGCAGTTGTGGATGTCACTAATTTTATAACAAAATCTTCTGCCTCTATTGGGGCTAAGAAGACAGCGACTCTCTTAAAGTCTCTTAGTGTTCATGCCCTTATAATGGGAGAAGATGGAGTCGGTAAGAGAACGCTTGCTTCTTTTATACTTCCTGAAGCATCTTTTGTGGATGCTTCAAATCATGATGAACTCTTAACTGCACTTGCCAGTAACAAAGAGCTCATAATCACAAATATTGACTCTTCCCCAAATCTTAGTAGATTAATTGATACTATCAAAGAAAACAGTGTACGTATAATAGCTACATCAAAGCACTCTTTTTCAAATGAGATGATTGATGATCTTTTTAGTGTTAAATTTGATATTCCGCCTTTGCGTGAGCGTCTTGAAGATGTTGAACCGCTTATAGAGAAGTTTGTTGCAGAAGCGAGTGAGCTTTTTGGTGGAACAAATGAGTTTAATAATAAAAACTTCAAACCAGATTTGTTACATAATGCAAACTCATTGCGTAGACAGGTGATGATAGCATATCTTCTACAAGATATACAAGATAGAGAGTTAATGGATATCATCGAGAACTATCTCTATGATAAATTAGGATCTAACAGTGACTATAGAAACTTTTTGTATCTTTATGAGGTACCGCTCATTCGAGGTGGCCTTAAAAAGTTCAAGTCACAACTTCAACTTGCAGACAAGTTGGGACTTAATCGAAATACACTGCGTAAAAAGATAGCAGAAAACAAAGAATATTTATAAAGGAAAAAGATGAGTAAAAAAATAGCGATGATATTTGCAGGGCAGGGCAGCCAAGCAGTAGGAATGGGTAAAGATTTTTATGAAAACTCAGAGCTTGCGCGTGAGATGTTTGATAAAGCAGGCGAGAGAATAGGTGTTGACTTTAAAGAGATTATCTTTGAAGAGAATGAAAAACTGGGTCAGACTGCCTATACACAACCGGCAATACTTCTCGTACAGATGATTGCATACAAACTCTTTAAAGAGGCATGTCCGGATATAAAAGCTGAGCTGTTCTTAGGTCACTCTCTTGGTGAGTTTTCAGCACTGTGTGCTGCTGGTGCTATTGATTATGTAGATGCAGTTGAGCTTGTTCATAAGCGAGGTGCTTTGATGCAGGAGGCATGTGAAGGTAAAGACGCAGGTATGATGGCTATCGTTGGGCTTGATGATGCAAGTGTTGAGAAAATTTGTGCAGATGCACAGGCTGAGGGTAAATCTGTATGGCCAGCGAATTACAATCAAGATGGACAACTTGTAGTTGCTGGGAATAAAGCAGATTTAGCAAGCTTAGAGCAGACATTCAAAGATGCAGGTGCGAAACGTGCACTGCTTTTAAATATGAGTGTAGCATCACACTGTCCTATCTTAGCACCGGCACAAGAGCCACTTGCAGAGCTTATGGAGAAGTATATCAAAGATAGCTTTGAAG
>CAZCMR010000103.1:0-4716 GCA_964499805.1 uncultured Sulfurimonas sp. | reverse complement strand
CAAATCCCTCAGGTATTTCACTGTCACGTGAGCATATATATAAAGATTTTGCAAACGAAATTTTCTCTTTGATTGCATCGAGTGTTGTCTTTTGCAGTATACTGTCATCAATAATAAGCAAATCGTATTGTGAAGATTCCAAACTCTCCAAATCAATAGCTATTTCCAAATCATCTTCAGTTTTTTGTGCACTGAGTGTAACTAATTTATCTACAACAGGATTATCATTTAATAGTAATATCTTCACGCCATTGTCCTTTAAGGGATTATATGATTTTTAATTCAACTTATTGTACCCTAAAAAAACTAAAAAAACATCTCCAAAGCATTAAAAGCCTCTTGAACTTCTCCCTTTAAGATCAACATCATACCCGTTAGTGTTGCGATAATAACGGCAAAAGCTACTGTAATTTTAATTGGAAAACCAATAACCAAAAGGTTAAACTGCGGCATTGTCTTCATCAGCATACCAAAGATAACATCAGCAAGCCATGAGAGTGCAATAATAGGAAATGCAATAATAAAACCAACTAAAAACATATTGGCCGTTGCATGAATAAGATAGTAAAAAAAGTCATTTGTCACTACAAATCCGCCCAATGGCACAGTTTTAAGAGAGTGGTCTACCAAAAGCAGCATCCAGTGATGCAGATCAAGTGCAAAGAGCATCATAAGCCCCAAAAGTGAAAGAAACTGCGAGATGATAGGCATAGAGACACCAGACTGCGGATCAATGGCGCTGGCCATGGAAAAACCCATCATAAATGAGATCTGCCCTCCTGCAAAGGTTATAACATTATAGGCAAGCTGCAGAGCAATCCCAACAACCATTCCAAGTAAAAACTCACTCAGTATTGCGATGATAACAGTTGGAATGGTTATAGGGATGTTTAAAGGCGGCATAGAAGCGTAAAAGACGACAGCGAAGAAAAAAGCCATAGAGGCTTTTATATTCATAGGAATAGAGTTGTGCGAAAAGATAGGTGTAGCGATAAAAAGTGCTGCAAAACGAAAAAAAAGCAGTAAAAAACTAACCATATTTACTTCATTGAAAACTGCTGCAAACTCCATCTATTTTATCCGCTGTAACTCTTTGTCTTGTAGTCTATAGACTTTATCGCACATATGTGCAAGTCCTTCATCATGTGTTACCAAAATCATAGCAGCACTCTGTTTTTCTATATAAGAGAAAAAAAGCTCCATTACATCTTTTGCCGTTTTTGCATCAAGATTACCTGTTGGCTCATCTGCAAAAATAAGACGCGGCTGTTTTGTTAGCACTCTGGCAATAGAGACACGCTGCTGCTGACCTCCGGAGAGCTCTGTCACTTTTTGATGTATGCAGTGTTCTATCTCAAGTGCTTGTAAAAGCTCTGTACTTATGGGCTTTTGTGCCAATATCTCTGCAACTTCTAAGTTTTCATAAGCAGAAAAGCCTTTAAAGAGATAGTGTGACTGAAAAACGAGCCCGAGTGCTTCACGACGTAGTTTTGCAAGCTCTTTTTCTTTGAGTGTTGCAATATCTTTTTGTAAGATCTTTACATCTCCTTTTTGTGGATGAAGGAGTGTTGAGAGAATATGCAAAAGTGTTGATTTTCCACTACCGCTCACACCGATGATAGCAATACTCTCTTTTTCATAAAGATCAAGTGAGACATTAGAGAAGAGTTCGTACTCAAAAGAGTGTGCAATATTACTGGCTGATAATAAATTCATAAAAGGATTATATTCAAACTTTGCTTATTTCTATATTGCACCTTTATTTACAGAAGTCTCAACTCTTCTGCAATAAGTGGTTTGGATAAAAAATAACCCTGGGACAAATCTACATTAAACTCTTTAAGGAGTTCAAGAGTCTCTTCGTTTTCAATAAACTCTGCTAAAGAGTATATCTCAAATGTTTCACACATTTGTGTAATGATTTTGACTATTTTTTGTGTTTGAACTTCCTTGTCCAAATTCATTATAAGTGAACCATCCATTTTTAAAACTGCTATGAGATCTTCTTCTACCATTTCAGAAACAGTTTTTAAAGCAGAATAACCCGTTCCAAAATCATCAATGGCAAACTGTACATTTGTTTTTTTATGAAACTCTTTTAAAAGATCCAAACTATTCAATGCCTGCTGTTCTGTTATCTCTACAACAATATTTTCAGGTGGAAACTCCTCTAAAAATTTATAGAGTTTTTTCATATATCGAGCATCTCCCAATGATGATGAGGCAGCATTAATAAATACATGAATATTTTTTTGAAGAATATACTCTTTTTTCTCTAAAATTGCCTCCAAAACCAACATATCGAGCTCTGTAACCAAATCTATCTCATAGAGTGTATCTATAAACATACCAGCCGGTAAGAGTTTGCCCTCATCTTTAATTCTTGCTAAAGCCTCTACTGCAAACAATTCATCTTGTTTTGTTTTATATATGGGCTGCAACATTATGCCGACTTCTTTATTTTTGATTTTATCTTGCAAAAATTTTATCGTAAAATAACGCTCATTAAGCCACTTGCGAATACTGTTTTGCTCCTCATTTGTGTAGTAAAAGAGAATAGTTCCACTCTCTTTTGCTCTGCTTTTTAACTCTAACATAATACGTCGCAGCTCATCTTTATGGTATTTTACTTTTGCATCCAAGAGAAAAGAGGCTACATTGGATACTACATTATAATGCACAAACTCCTCTTGCAACATTTGTGCAATCTTTTGAGTTATATTTGCTATTATGTTTTTAAACTCTTTTTTATCTTGAAGATTAAGATGCAAAATATAAAAACTGGCACTTACTCCTCGCACCACTAAACTGTTTTGAGGATTTTTGGTAAATTCTTCTTTTATAATCTGCTCAATCCTCTTTAAGATTAGATCTATATTTTCTTCTCCATAACGACTGTTTAACTGCTTGACACCCTGTATATCATAAACAGTTAAAATCTCCTTGTTATCAGTGTAGCTTAACAATTCAAGCAGCTGAAAAAAACTGTTTTCCAAGTCCGAATATGTTAAATAATAGAGATCTTTCAACATAGAGAGAAGCTTCTCAACATTTTCCAACAACTCTTTAAAAATAAAATAAGCCTGCATATATTCTGTTCTTACATAAAAACGATAAAATGTTTCTGATTGTTTATGTGCAAGTTCATGCAACATCTCCAACTCTTTGCACAATGTAGCATCCATACAAATCATCAAACTCTCAGGATATTCCATCACCTTCGCATATTCACACTCTTTTGCATTTGTTAAAGGATATCTACTCATATTATCCTCAAATAATGTATCTATTATCTTTCCTGCCCAATTCAAATGATGGTAAAACAACTGAAATTCTTGAAATTTTGACTGTTTTTGATTTTGAAACTCTTTAGCTTCTTTTATAATATATACCTTTGAAATCAAATTTTTACAAGAATCAATGCATTTAGAAATATCTTTAATTGCTCTTTCATACTCCCCACTCTTCAAAGAACAGTGTTTATATGCATATAAGATTGTCTTTTTCTTTAGTATATTTAAATACTTCATCAACATAACATAAGAGAGATCTGTTTTAAGATAAAACTTTTCATACCTCCTTATATCAATCTGTTGCCATTCTTTTTTATGTGCAATATACTCTTTTATAAAGTCATTTAAAATTTCTTTATGTTGCTCCACACATTGATAAAAACTTTTTTTATCGTTAAAATAATCCTCTACATCTTCATTTTTTTCAAACTCTTCTAATACAGAGTTATAAACCTCTTTTATATTTTCCAATATCGCTGACATACCATCCCCCTTTTTTACTTTCGTTTATACCTTACTCTCTTCTTTCATATCATCTAAGAGCTTGTACATGGCACTACTCTCCTTTTGCATATTTTAAAAATCTTTGCAATATATTATTAACAATATGATATTTATCACTATTCATATCTCTTTCTTAAATAAACATTTATTATTTTAAAATATAAAGTAACAACTATTTATCTATATTATTTCACTATAAGCCAAAAAAGATTAATATTTGCTGAAAAAATAAGATAACTGAAATAAAGTTAAAAATGGGAGGGGGGGGGAATTACTAATGTTTACACAGAGTTAAGCCAAAAGGCTTAGCTCATTTGTGCTGCAACTTCTGCTGCGAAGTCGTCTTCTTTTTTCTCGATTCCTTCACCAACTTCAAGGCGAACAAATTCAGTGATTTCTGCTGTACCACCACATGCTTTAGCAGCTTTCTCAACAGCCTGTGCAACTGTTAATTTGTCATCTAAAACATACTGTTGGTTTAGTAGTGCTTGTTCTTGATCTAAAAGAGTGTTATCTAAAATGAAACGAGCGATTTTACCAGGAATGATTTTGTCTAAAATCTTCTCAGGTTTACCCTCTGCAATAAGCTCAGCTTTGATGTCAGCTTCTGCTTGTGCCATTACTTCATCTGTGAGTTGCATTTTAGAGATATATTTAGGAACATTTTTAAGAGGTTTACCTAAACGGCTTAACTCTTCATTCTCTTTTTTAAGTGCTTCGATGCGACCTTTTGTTTCACTCTCTACATATTCTGGATCGAAATCTTCATATGTAAGAGTTGTCGGTTTCATCGCTGAAGCGTGCATAGCTACTTGTTTTAAAGTATCTCTCATGCACTCTGCAGTTTTTTCAGAGTCACATTTTGCTTTAACGATAACTGCAATTCTGTTGTTTGAGTGAATGTAACCGTTCATAGCTT
>CAZCMR010000102.1:0-4890 GCA_964499805.1 uncultured Sulfurimonas sp. | reverse complement strand
AAAGACGGTAATATAGAGAAGAAAGTCTATTGGCTAAACCGTTCGGTTGCGATTGTAACGGAGTTGGTATCTGTATTGGACATGAAACAAGAGGGGACGATTGCAAAGTACCTTGAGGGGATTTACAATTATGAGATTCAACTGCTTATGGAAGCTTCCATAGATGGGGATATTGCAAAAATAGATGAAGTAACAAATGTCTTTAAAGGGCTTTTGGACGCATGGAGAGAGACTACAAGTGTGGCTTAATCAGTTAAAAATAGCAGTGGTTCAAAAAGATGTTGCACTGCTTGGCTCTCTTTTGGAAGAGATTCCTACTCTCGAGGATGCCAAAGAGATTGAACAGGCACGCTTTCTTTTAAAAGAGGCGACCGAGATCGTTCAAAAACTTAAAGATGACACTGCAGCATCGATGGTGCAGATGAAAAAGAACATCGATTTTTTAAACTCTACAAAAGTAGATAAAACCTCCAAGTTTGATATTACTTCTTAGATTTTTTACTGATTCCGAATTTTAAACTTCTGATGGTGTATTCACTTACCACTGCACCTTTTCGCATACTCAAAATATGCTCAACCGCATCAGCAATATCACTTGCCAATAGTTTTTCATCCTCATTTTTACTCACATCAAAACGCAGCTCATCGTAAAAATTTGATTCTGTCATATCTGGATTGATATTTGTGATGCTTAGACCGCTTTTGCGTGTCTCTTCAAAAAGTGCATCTGAAAATGCTTTGAGCCCTGCTTTTGTTGCGGAGTAGAGTGCTGCAAACTTGCTTGCACGAAGTGCTTCAATGGAGTTTATGTTGATGAGGTAGCCGTTGTTTTGTTTGAGTGAACGCAGAGTTGCGTTTGTTAGCAGCATCGGTGCCGTCAGGTTGAGAAAGCTCATACTTGCAATAGTGGCTGCGTTTAGTTCTTCATGTGGCTCAAATCGTCCAAAACCTGCTGCGTTTACAAGGATGTTTATATCCTCTTTTTTGAGTATTTCACAGAGTTTTGTAGTTGCGTTTAGCTCGGAGAGGTCACATTGAAGAGCTTGAAAGTTTTTACTCTCAAACGCAGCGGTCTCTACACTTCTGCTCACACCTATAACAAAAAAACCAAGTGTTAGAAGTCTGTTTGTTATGGCTTTACCTATACCGCTGCTTGCACCTGTAACGATCGCTTTTTTCAAAATATTCTCCGCCTTTTTGATATACTACTGTTATGAAAAATATCTACATAACAGACCTTGACCATACTTTTTTACGTACAGACTTATCTGTAAGTGATTATACTAGAAAAATTTGGAACTCATATGAAGAGAGTGCCATTTTAGGAATTGCAACGGCAAGAACATACAAAAAAACAGCACAGTTTCTAAAAGGTGTAGCTGTAACTGCTCCGATGATACTACTTGACGGTGCACTTATAGCAACGACTGACAAGAAAATCATAGATACGAAGTTTGTTACAAAAGAGGCGGGTGATGTTATTATAGAAGCGGGTGCGAAACTTGGCATCTATCCTTTTGTTCTCTCTCTTGTCGATGATGAACTCAACGAAGCCTTCTCCTACTCTACAACGCTCAACTCCTACCAGAGTGAGATTATCAAACGCTATGCTAATGATGACCACACTCAATGCTTTAAAGAACTACGCGCAATGGAGAATAATTTTAAGATCGTTTATATGGCAGATGAAGATATTTTGCTGGAACTCAAGGAAAACATTCAAGCGATCTTTGGTGAAGAGCTGAAGTATATTTTGGCGCCTGAAGCCTATATGGGGTGTCACTTTTTGACCATTTTGCATAAAGATGCAGACAAATCGCACGGCATTAAGAGCGTGAGCGAGGCGGTTGGTTTTGATCTGGAGAAGTTGACTGTTTTTGGTGACAACTTTAATGACATAGGGATGTTTGAACTTGCAAATACTTCTGTGGCCGTTGCCAATGCGCAAGAGGGTGTCAAAGCAAGAGCTGACATCGTACTTGCACATACAAATGATGAAGATGGTGTTGCCAAGTATCTTGCAGGGTTGCACAATGCATAAGCAATCATCACTGCTGGCAATGTCCATCATCGGAGTGCTCTTTTTTATCTTCGGTTTTGTGACATGGCTCAACGGTTCTTTGATCCCATTTTTAAAGGTGATCTGTGATCTGAATGAATTTGAAGCATTGTTTGTGACCTTTGCTTTTTACATTGCCTACACGCTTATGGCCTTTCCTATGGCTTCACTGCTTGAGCGAACAGGTTACAAGAAGGGAATGGCACTGGGGCTTTTTATGATGAGTGTGGGAGCACTTCTTTTTATACCCGCTGCGTTTAGCAGGGAGTTTGTGCTCTTTTTAGTGGCACTTTTTGTTCTTGGAAGCGGACTTACCATCTTGCAGACCGCATCAAATCCCTACATCGTACTTGTTGGACCCATAGAGTCTGCGGCAATGCGCATAAGTATTATGGGACTTATCAATAAAGCAGCCGGTGTTTTGGCACCTTTAGTCTTTACTGCGTTTATACTCTCAGATCTGAGCTCTTCGCTAAACGCAGCAGATGTAGATCTGCACGAACTGGCAAAGGAGCTGATCACTCCTTATGTAATAATGGCGGTAATTCTCTTTGCTTTGATGCTTTTGGTGCTCTTTTCTGCTCTGCCTGAGTTGGAGTTTGAACTGGATCCTTACGATACATCAAACATCTTTGCCTTTCCTCGTGTCGTACTTGGTGCTGTAGCGCTCTTTTTCTATGTAGGCATTGAAGTTATCGCTGGAGATACTATCGGACTCTACGGGCAGAGTCTGGGACTTGCAAACGCAACTGTACTTACATCCTACACAATGGGCTTTATGGTGCTTGGGTATCTGATGGGGATTATCTTCATTCCTAAATTTATCTCGCAGGAGAGAGCACTTCTGTTCTCCTCTTTAGCAGGGATGGCTCTGCTTTTTGGTGTTGCGTTTAGCTCAACGAGTGCATCGCATATCATTGCCAATATTCCCGATACTATTGTTTTTGTTGCACTGCTTGGCTTTGCCAATGCACTTGTCTGGCCGACAATCTGGCCCTTGGCACTCAAAGACCTCAAACAGCATACGGCAAAAGGGAGCGCTCTTTTGATAATGGCCATAGCAGGAGGAGCTGTTTTACCTCTTGCGTTTGGAAAGGTGGCACAGATCACAGGAGATATGCAGAGTGCTTATCTGGTTGGTCTGGTATGTTACTTTATGATATTTATGTATGCGATAAAATGGCATAAAATGAACAGTTGGAGCAGATAATGTATGAGTTAAAAGAGTTAGAGAACGGTTTTAAATATATTGAGATTCAAAACAGCGCAGCAAGTGCAAAGATAGCCCTGCAGGGTGCACATATCTTCTCTTTTAAACGCAGTGATGCTGATGAACTGTTGTGGCTGAGCAACGTGAGTGCATTTGAGATGGGCAGCGCCATACGGGGTGGCATCCCGCTTTGTTGGCCGCGTTTTGGAAATTTTGATAAGAGTCTTCCTCAGCACGGCTTTGCCAGAACCGCTGCGTTTGAGCTGGTGTCTGTAAGAGAGGAAAATGAAAAGTTAACAACTGTTCATTTACGACTTGAGAGCAGTGATGAGAGCAAAAAAGTGTGGAACTATGAGTTTGTGCTTGATGTGATTTTTCACATCTCAGAGAGTCTTGAAGTGGAGATGATAACGACAAACAGAGATACAAAAGAGTTCCTTATAACGCAGGCCTTTCATACATACTTTCAAGTTTCAGATATTCAAAATATCAAAATAGTTGGACTCCAAAACAAAGCATATCTTGATACTCTTATCAATGAAGAACGAGTACAAAAGGGAAGCATACGCATAGATAAAGAGGTCGATAGAATCTATAAAGAGAGTGCTGAAGATATCATCTTGGAAGATGGAGACAGAGCGGTGCATATTGGGTCAGAGAACTCTGCATCTGTCATTGTCTGGAATCCATGGATAGAAAAATGTTCCAAAATGAGCTCAATGGATATAGATGGATATAAAAAGTTTGTTTGTATTGAGAGTGCAAATGCACTTGATGATTTTCGTATGCTCACACCAAATGAGAGTATCTCTATAGGTGTGAAGTATTTTATCTAAGGAGAAGAGATGGCTAAAGTAATCATTTTTTCAGGCGCAGGAATAAGTGCCGAGAGTGGCATCTCTACTTTTCGTGACAGTGGAGGTTTGTGGGATAACTACAAGATAGAAGAGATCTGCAGTGCGGGGTGTCTGGAGTGGAACTATGATGAGACGATCCGTTTTTATGATAAACGCAGAGCGGACATTAAAGACAAAAAGCCAAACAAAGCACACCTAGAGATAGTAAAACTTGCAAAAAAATACCCAGATGATGTTGCGATCATTACACAAAATGTTGATGATATGTTTGAAAAAGCAGGGTGTGAAAATGTAGTGCATCTGCATGGTTTTTTACCCGAAGTGCGCTGTGAGAGTTGTGGATTTTTAGACAACATCGGCTATAAAAAACTGAGCGATCTTTATGATGAGTGCCCAAATTGTAAGGCAAAACTACGCCCGAACATAGTCTTTTTCGGTGAAGCTGCTCCAATGTATGAAAAGCTCTACTCTGCACTGCAGGATTGTGAGATGTTTGTAGTCATCGGCACAAGTGGTAATGTCATAAACACAGATATGTTTGTAAGTTCGGGCATCAAACACTCCATCTTGAACAATTTAGAACCAAGCAGTGCGATAGATGATAGACTTTACTCAAAAGTTATCTATAAAAAAGCGACAGAGGCTGTTGATGAGATTGTTAAGGATGTTGAATTTTTTTTAAAGAGTTGACTTTATTAATAAGAGTTTGCTGATGGTGCGGACGAAAGGACTTGAACCTTCACACCTTGCGGCACCAGATCCTA
>CAZCMR010000101.1:0-4907 GCA_964499805.1 uncultured Sulfurimonas sp. | reverse complement strand
GAGCAGTCTAAAAAGAAATTTTATTTTTTTACTATTTTGTTATTTTTTATATATAAAGCAATGTTTTCACACTGCTTTATATGTTTATCTCTATATATGTAGGCTCTGAAAAGTTTGGTACATCATCATAAGAGTAGACTGCATAATATTTATGTATCTCTTTATCTCCAAAGCTGTCATATGTATAGTTATCTTTTCCACCGTAAAGCTTTTGTCCATCATATGGAGAACATGGAACTTTAAATGGATTCTTGACAACTATCACACCTCTAAATCCATCATCATCCGGATTATTCCATTCTAACTTTATAATATCGTTTTCAATTTTGTACTGTAGGTCTGAAACTGGTTTTGGTGGATTTTTTCTTTTCTTTATATAGTGTAGTGTTAAGTTTGGTCTGTTAATTCGTTTTGAATCTAACCAGCTTACATATTCATCTTCAACTCTGTCTTTATGTGTAGAGGCATAGATGACAAAGAGTACTTTTTTTGTTTTTGGTGCCATTGCTATCATCTCATTTATAGCATATCTGTCAAATACAAAACGCTGCTTTGCATTATCTGCCAAGTCACTGAGACTTACATCATACCCTATTCTCTCAATGACTCTTCTGTTTTTAATCTTCTCATAGCTGATATAACCCTCAATCGGCTCAACCATCTCTATATGAAAACGAAGACTCTTACTTTTAGAAACCACTTTTACTGCTTCAAGTTCTATATAGGCTTTTGAAACGACTGTTGTCTCTACATCTGGAAGATTTACCATATCAAACTCAAAACAGGCATATTTTTGTGCACCGTTTACATCAAAACCGGCATGCAGACTCTCATCTTTTATATTATCTTCATTGACAGTAAACTCTGTAGATGAGATAAGATCAAGTCTTGCTTCATTAATAGTATAAGAGATATCTAATTTTGGTCTATATGTAAGCCCTCCGCTAAATTTGCCATAACCTATATCCCACTGCATCAACTGACTTGCACGATCAAGCGGCAGTGTCTTTGGTCCTTCCATTCGAAAATATGCTTCTCTACGCTTGAGTGCTTTTTGGAGAACTTCTCTCTCTTGTGCTGCAAATGTATAGGTACGCCAGATACCTTGAGAAAGTTGTGAAGATGCTGTTGGTCTATCTATATAAGAGAGCATCTTTGCATTTTTAATCTCATCAAAACTCGCCATATTCTCAATGGTTCGCTCATCCATCTGTCCTACACGCCACTCTCCATAACGCTCAACCTGTACAGCTACACGATTCATAGGGTAAAATGAAATCTTAGCTTCTGTAATAATGGCATTTTCCGGAATAGTCTGCAGTGAAAAGCCAGCTACTCCTAAACACTCTCCTTTTTTCTCTGAAATTCCTACAAAAAGAGAGTTGTTTCCAAAATGTTCAGCATTTTTCTTTGTTTTTTCTCCTACATAACCTATCTTGGAAGCTACAGGGTAGAGAATCTTAGAGAACATACTCTCAGCCGGTTTGGTTCTTATACCCACCATCTGAGCAAAAGGTGATTTTATCTTTTTATCTTTACAGACTGCTCTTAGATAATAGTAGTAGTTTGTTGATGGTTTTAGATTTCTATCTGTAAACTTTTTAAGCTTTGTCATTCCTATAAGATTAGAGCTTTGTGCATATCCCTTTTTCTTCTGAGAACGATAGATTTCAAAAAAGAGTGTATCATCTTCTATATACTCCCACTCCAAAGTCACTTCTTTAGCGGCAATGGATGTTGCACAAAAAGCATCTACTCGTGGGAGTTTATCTTTTTTGGAGTAGTTTTTTGCCTCACGCAAAGCTCTGATGAGTGCTGGAAGATTCTCATCAATATGCTCACGCATATGCTCTATATAATCAGAGATATTTCTAGTTCCAACTTCAACTACAAGTGCAAGTGCTCCGTTTGAGTAGTAAAACTCACGTCCACTTCCGGAGATAAGATGTGTCGGGGGTTTCCCCATATGAACGCCATACTCACGACCTGACTCTTTTCTAATCTCTTCAGCCATATTGGATGCCAAGATATTTAGATCTATTGCATCCTCTGCATCTTCATGGATAAAGTTGTGTGCCGGAAAGAAAACATTTCCCTGTGAATGATAATCAAGTGCAATAGTAATATTTTCATGTGCTAAAAAGAAGTCACGTAAGGCTCTTGTTTCTGGTTCAGAAAACGGCTCAGGACCTGAATAGACATTGGATGTATAGTTTTTATTTGGTGCGAAACCGACACTGAAGTTTCTGTTTAGATCAACACCATAACTGCCATCTGGATTTTTACGACGATTTTTTCGCCAAAAAGAGAAGTGGTTGCGTGAATACTCAAAGCCGTCAGGATTGGCACAAGGAACCATATAGAGTGTTGTCTCATCTAAAATTGCATTTAAGAGCGGATCATAGTCAATATGCTCTATGATATACTTTGCAAATGCCAAAGATAGCTCAATACCTATCCACTCTCTTGCATGGATTGTACCTGTATAAAAAAGTGCCGGTTTTTCTTTATGTTTTGAGACATCTTTTGTAATAGTTACGGCTACTATATCTCTTGCTTCCCATGTTTTTCCAATACTCTGCAGTTGAAAAAGTGTAGGATACTTTTGTTGTGCCTCTTTAAAAAAAGCCACACACTCATCATATGAACTATACTGTTGTCTCAAATTATTACCTTAAAGTTTTTTCGCAATCTTACTCAGACTTCGTTTTTCTGTCAATTAAATCCACGATTAAGTCAATTTTTTTATCATTAAAGTCAAGTCCCATTTTTTCTTGTTCAGGAGTGGCAAATGCTGGGATACCATTCACTTCTAAAACAAGATACTCCTCTTTTTCCCTATCATAGATAATATCCACACCACCAATATCTACACCTGTCGCCGCACAAGCTCTTTTTGCGATTTCTATAACCTCGTCATTTGGCTCACGCAAAAAGACAGATCCACCGCTTGTTACATTGGTACGCCAGTCTGTTGCACTTGCTTTTCGTCCATAACAAGCCACAAATTCACCATCTACAATATCAACGCGATAGTCGGTATTGTCATAATCAATAAACTTCTCCACATAAAAAAAGCGTAAATCCATCTGATTTAGAAATGGCATAAGCATATCCAGACTTGCTTCATTCTCTATCTTTGTAAGACCTACTCCACCCCAGCCATCGGTAGGTTTATAGACCATTTTGTCCCACTTTTTGATAATTTTATTGAGTTCATGCCCGTCATCTCTGTGGCAAAGTTTATAGTCAGCTGTTTTTATGCCATTGTTTCGCAGTACAAATGCTGTTTGGAACTTATCCTCTGTCAGAGCAAAAGAGTCATATGAGTTTATCATCGGTATAACACGGTTGAGTGCTTGATAGAGATACATCTGATACTGTGTCTGTTCCCCTGCATTGTATGAAAAAAACAGATCCAACTTATCAAGTTTTTGACCATAATGCTCCTCTCCATGATAGATAATATGTGAATTTTTTGCTATTGCATAACGTAGATTAATCTCATTTAATACTTCAATATCTCTCTCTTTAAGCTTTTTTATCATCTTTTTAGCAATTTTTTCACCACCACCATTGCGATAGAGCCACATTCCAATTTTTCTGTTTGACACTTCTACTCCTTTAAATTAAAATCCCCGTTTTGTATAAAATACTCAAAAAGCTTCCTGCTTAACGCTATTCGAGAGACAAAACTACTCTTGAGTGCTCTCTCATTTACAGTATGATCCCCATCTCCAAAAGGACCAAAACCATCAAGTGTTATTACACCACAAGAGCTGACAATATTGGCATCACTTACACCACCACGCTCTTCATAAGGAATACTCTCATTTATTATAGTTTCAATACTTTTTAGAAGATTTAATGAATCTTGTGATGTTTGCATCACATCACGCTGTATGCCTCCACTGAGTTTTGCTTTTGTACCCTCTACATAAGCAGTATGAACAATCTCTTCAATAGTACGTAAAACTCTGTCTCTCTCTTGTGCATCTTTATAGCGCAACTCAAAAGTCATCTTTGCATGAGGTGAGATTGTATTTGCACCTATACCACCTTCGATTTTCCCAACATTGAGCGTCGTACCTTTTTGTATATCTGTAAGTGCTACGAGTTTTTGCAGTTTATGGGAGAGTTCAAGATTGGCATCAATACCCTCTGCATAGTGGTTACCTGCGTGAGCGGCTTTTCCTTCTATATCGATAAAAAAAGTGCCTACACCTTTTCTACCGGTAACAAGTTCAAGATTTTTTCCTGCTGCTTCATAAACAAAACAGTAGTCATACTCCTTTGCAAGCTCCATAGTTAGGTACTTTGAGTCATCACTGCCTGTCTCTTCATCACTTACAAATAAAATATCGATATTTTTAATTGCAATATTTGCCTTTTTTAGCTCACGCAGTGCCTCTAAAAGTACAATATTACCACCCTTCATATCACACACACCAGGGCCATATACCCACTCATCATCTTCTGTAAAGTATTCAAATTTAGCAGGCGGAAAAACGGTATCGAGATGTCCGAGTAGAAGAAGTTTTTTTTCATTTGAAGTGTTTTGTGATTTGTAGTGGCGATGAGCACCTATATCTTTGCGTTCATAAAGGGTCACTTCAAACCCAAGTTCATCAAGCCAGCTGTCAAAGATTTCACCGACAAGATTGACACCCTGTGGATTTTTTGTATAAGAGTTAATCTCAATAATCTTTTTTAAATCTTGCAAATAGTCCATCTATATCCATATGATAATCTGTTTTGTAATGATTATACAAGATTTAGATTTAAAAACTATAAAAGAGGAAAAGAATTAGTTAAAAGAAGAGAAAAAGGAGTAGATTCTGGTCAAAGGACCTAGAAGAATTATTTTCTTCTAAGTTCTTTAATACGAGCTTTTTTACCTGCAAGTT
>CAZCMR010000100.1:0-4945 GCA_964499805.1 uncultured Sulfurimonas sp. | reverse complement strand
TAGAAAGAGAAGCTAAAAAAGATTTAATCGATCGTCACTCACCATTCATCACAGTACCGGGTGTTGCGAAAAAAGGTGAAATGCTTGCAGTAAACGTAAAAATGGGGAATGAATATACTCACCCAGATGATTTTGATCACTACATTGAAAGCATCACTCTTTTTGATGGTGACACTAAACTTGCACAGGCTACTTTCGTACCAGGAACTTTAGGAAACGAAAAATCTCATGCAGAAGTAACTTTCAACATCAGACCAATGAAAAGCAAACTAAACCTAGTTGCTCATGGTTACTGTACTAAACACGGTATCTGGGAATCAACTCCAGAGCTTGTAGAAGTTACTGAGTAGTAATCTCTTCTGCCTTTTTATGAAAAAGTTATAAACTTTTTCATAAAAGCATCTTCTTTCTTCTATTGAATCTGTAAAGAAGGTTCATCTATATAAAAACCTTGAGAGTAATCAATCCCCAACGAAATAACTTTATCCATCACAAGACTTGAGTGAACATACTCTGCAACTGTTTTTATGCCTAGTTTTTTAGCAAAGTTCACTATGGTCTCTACAACTATCAATGATGATGGATTTACATCAATATTTTCTATCAAAGAGCCGTCTATCTTGATAAAATCAGCTTCAACCTTTACAAGGTAAGAAAAATTTGAGTAACCGCTTCCAAAGTCATCAATAGCTATCTGCGCACCATATCGTCGTACTTCAGAGATAAACCTGTCTACACGTTTAAAATCTTTTATGGCTTCACTCTCAAGTATCTCAAAAGTTACACGAGAAGAAGCCTGCGAGTTTTGCAATGTCTCCATGATAAAGTGAAACATCTCACTACTCATAATATCTTCAATAGAGAGATTGATACTAAACTCATAATCACTATTTTCAAAAAATTCAAATGATTTGGAGATGATACATTTTGTTACACTGTTGTAGACTTTAATATTTTTGGCAACAGGAATAAAAATTGCAGGAGCGATTATTTTCTCATTTGCATCAATCATTCTTGCCAGACACTCATATTTGACGACTTTACCGGTTTTATTGTCTAAAATAGCCTGATAATAAGGTACTATTTTTGAATTCTCTACAGCTTCCCTGACAATATGTGACAGACTCAGATTACGACTATATTCATCTTCAAAGTGCATTCTGTCTTCATAAATCCAATAACGAACACCTTTTTGTCTTGCATACATCAAGGCCATAGAGACTTTTGAAAAAATATTGTAGTTATCTTTGATAGATGTAGAACCCAAAGTAAAGTCTATGTATATTTTTGCTTCTCTATAGGTAACATCTATTGTGCAAATTTTATTGTATATTTCTTCTATGTAACTTTTAAGGGCATAAAAACCTAAGTTATGTTCTAAAGTAATAGCATACTCAGCACCAGAGAGTCTATAGACTTTGTTGTCAGGCAAAACTTCCTTTAAATGCCTCCCAACAGTTTCTAATACAAAATCGCCTACGATAAATCCATAAAAGGTATTTATCTTCTGAAAATTATCAATTTTAAGTAAAATCAATCCAGGGTTATCCACCTGCTCCAAATCTTTTCTAAGTTGGTATAAATTTGGCAGTTGTGTCAGATGATCGGTGAAATATTTTTTAAAAAGCTCTGAGCGGTAGTCATCAATACAGTCAATTTTTTCTGAGTTGTCAAGATAGAGTTCCTTTAACACTTCATCACTAATATCATTCATATCTTCGGAATCTAATGAAAAAAGGTTTACAGAAGTTGTAATTTTATCATCATGTTTCAAAAAAACTATCTTTGCTTCAGGATAGAGATGTAACAACTCCTTGTATAGAGTTTGGACTAGAACAGTGTTATGCATATAAGAGACAATATGTATTAAAAGTTTATTGTATTCATTTTTTTGAATATCTCGGACAACAGCAGAAACTTCAGCCGAAGATTTTAATGTAAAATTTTTAATTTCTAAAATATTTTTTTGCATATATATTCTAATCCTTTAGGTCTGTATGATAACATATTTTTTCCATAAAGTGTACTTTAACCACATTTTAATTATACTCTCAATTCATTTTAAACACGGTGGTATTCTTGAAATCTTATCAAAATCTTGTTTTATTACAAAACCTCTACAGACTTAAAGCAACGGGTTTCGAGTACATCGACCATTTTGACATAAATTTAAAACAAAACGACGAAAAACCGACCTCTTTGGAGCATTTATCACAAAATATAATATCCTGTCACCTTTGTGATTTAAGCAAGTCCAGAACACAAAGTATGAGTGGATATGGAAATGCCAATGCAGAGCTCTTTATTGTTGATTATATCGTCTCATCGGCACAAGACAGCACTAATGCCTACTACTGTGCAAGATCTGGTGAAACACTCAAAAATATGATAGAAAATGTTGTAAAGATAAAGGTTGAAGACGCCTATCTCACTCATGCCATAAAGTGTAAACCGCTCCAATCAAACAGACCCTCTCCATCAGAGTGGAACTCATGTAAAAACTATCTTTTTTCCCAGATTGAATTTGTACGACCTAAAGTAATTGTTGCTCTGGGTGCAGAAGCCTACAGCCACCTAACTGGAGATAATGACAACTTTGAAAATGTACGCGGACATGTAATAGACTACAAAAACTACAAACTTATACCGATTTACCATCCGCAATACCTACTCAGAAATCCAGAATTAAAAAAAATAACACTAAATGATCTGAAGACTATTAAGAGTTGCTTATAGTTATAATTAAAAATTAAACCCAATACTAAATATTACCACACACCTATTCAAACTCTAAGTTCAAGATGGTTATAATAAGATTTATTTTCAAAACATAAATATTTCACATAGATTTTTCTATAAACTATTAAAGAGCACTTACATATGAAACTATTACTACTTCTGTTTATTCCTGCTGTCATCTTTGCACAAAGCTTTATGATCTCGAAGATTCCACTGCCTAAGACATATATTGAAAATCTTGACCCTTATGAGTGTGATGATATCTGTCTGCAGGAGTATCTTGACAAAGGGATGATATTTTCATTCTTGGCGCATGCCAACCACAAACTCTCAAATAAAGAGCTGGATGACATCAGAAAGATGAATGTTTCCATCTTTAATTTGGGAGCATTTAACAGTAGCGGGGGCTTAAACATAGCGATGCTGCTTCCATATAAAAAGATTGGGAAGTATGCTTCATCCACCACAAACGCAGCCTTTGCATATCTGATGACAAAAAGTAACTCTTTTAGGCTCAAAAGTTATAAAATAGAGAGTGAGAACATTGGTGACATACAGGCTGCGTTTAACAAAATACAAAAAGATGGTTTTGAGTATGTCATAGCTCCTTTTACAAAAAAAGGTGTTCAAAATGTCATCATGATAGACCCGAATCTCAGTGTATATTTTCCGACAATAAATAAAAATGATGTCAACTCCTCTTCACCATACCTCTATTTTGGTGGGATAAACTACAAAAAGCAGAGTAAGCTACTCCTAAAAGAAGCCGTCTCTCCGCTTGTTATATTTTCAGATAATTCCCAAACAGGAAAAGAGCTGGCAAAATACCAAAAAGAAGAGTTTTTAAATCCTACTATAGATATCAATGAGACGATGTCTTATGAAGAGGAGATAAGTGTTTATGATATGCAGGAAAATACAGAAAACATCATGTTTACAGATGATAATGATGATGAAAACTTAAGTGAAGAGAAGCGTGTCATCAACTACACTATCTCAAGAAGAACCACAAATCTTGAGAGATACCTCAAAGACAATGAAGATATAGTCGATGGCTCATTTTTTATAAATACACCTGTTATTAAAACGGGAATGATTATGTCTCAGCTGACACTCTATGATACAAACAGAACGAACATTCTCTCTACACAGATAAACTATGACCCACTAATTCTCTCAATGACACAGTACATTGACAGAGAAGATATGATAATTGCAAACTCTATCACAGAAGAGAATAACATACTTATTGAAGCAAATTCTCTACTGCATAATGATATTGTCTATGACTGGATTAACTACTCTACTACCATAGGTATTGATTACTTTTACAAAGCGATTACAGCAGAAGAGAGAGAGTATAAGATCCCTATGCAAGAGAATCAGATAATTTACGATATAGAGCTTATCCAACCGGGACTCTCTAAATTTTCCAGATACTAAGCTCTTTTTAGCAGCAGTGCAAGAAACATTAAATGATATTTTTCTACTTTAACTTTCAAAAGAAAAAAATAGATAAATAAAATCATGTAACTTTTTTTACTCATCAAAAAGAGATAAAATCATCACTTTTGCCTCTTTATCTATCTTTTGTACTTTTGAATCAAAAGTAAGATAAACCAAAAGAATCTCTAACTCAAAAATTTTCTCATCCTCTCTGTAAATACTCTGTCGTAATGTAAAAGAAGCTGCTTTCATCTCTATAAGCTGCGTTTGGACATCAAGTAAATCACCAAGTTTTGCACTCTTAAAAAAATCAGCATTTACTTTTCTGGCAACAAAATGCCCACCCTCAAGTACAGGGCTCATTCCTTTGGAAAAAAAAGCTTCTGAACGTGCTCTTTCACAGAAATTTAAATAGTTGGAGTGATACACCACCCCACCCATATCTGTATCTTCGTAATAGACCCGTATATTCATGCTAAACCCCTTTGTACAGGTATAGGGCATTTTAAAGCCCTCTAAAATAAAACAGCACCAAAACTTTTGAAACTTAAAGTGAATGATTAATTTAGATTTTTCGTATTATACAGTATTTAAAGATTGTGATGTCACTAAAACTTTAGAGATTTTAAATCTTATGGATACTAAAGAACTGTAAATAATTGTGTCAATAAGACAGAAGTTACCAATCAGCAAAATTCTTATCTAGTCAATAAAAACTACATCATATTAAAGTACAAGCCAAGTAGCTCTTTTTGTATAT
>CAZCMR010000099.1:0-4996 GCA_964499805.1 uncultured Sulfurimonas sp. | reverse complement strand
TATGGAGTGCGAATTTCCAACAGTAAATTCAAATATGGATGAAGTAAAAAAGATTTTTGATACAGTGAAGACCATTGCAGTTTTAGGTCTTTCTCCTGATGAGACAAAAGACAGTCATAGGGTTGCGGCATATTTGCAGGCACACGGTTACAAGATAATTCCTGTTTATCCCAAGGGTGATACTATCCTTGGTGAAAAAGTTTACAACTCTTTGGCAGAAATTCCCGAGCAGGTTGATATGGTAGATATCTTTAGAAAACCTGCTGCACTTGATGCTATTGCAGATGCCTGTATCGCTCGTGGAGATGTGAAGGTTTTTTGGGCTCAAAAAGGTATAGTGAACAATGAAGCAGCAAAAAAAGCACAAGATGCGGGTATGACGGTAGTACAGAATCAGTGCAGCATGGTTGACCATAGAAATCTTTATCAGGCGTAGGAATTGATAGCATTAAAAAAGATCCGAGAAGCACAAGAACGTATTAAAAATGTTGCTGTAAATACTCCTTTTTCGTACGCGCCATATCTTAGTGAAGCTTCCGGCTGTAAGGTTTTTCTTAAAAAAGAGAATCTTCAGATTACCGGTGCATTTAAACTTCGTGGTGCATATAATAAAATAGCTACGTTAACACCTGAACAAAGAGCATGTGGCGTAGTTGCCGCAAGTGCCGGAAATCACGCACAGGGAGTAGCATACTCAGCTGCTGCGTTTGATACAAAAGCAGTCATCATTATGCCTGAGTCAACACCTCTTACAAAGATAGACGGTGTAAAACACTACGGTGCAGAGGTTATTCTTGCCGGAGCAAATTATGATGAAGCATATGCCTATGCTATTGAGTATGGAGAGAAAAATCACCTGACATTCGTACATCCTTTTGAAGATGAAGAGGTTATGGCGGGGCAGGGAACCGTTGCTTTAGAGATACTGGATAAATGCGAGAAGCTTGACGCTGTACTTATCCCTGTTGGGGGTGGTGGACTCATTGGTGGTATGGCAAGTGCCATAAAAGCTTTAAGTCCAGATACTGAGATCATCGGTGTAAGTGCAAAGGGTGCTCCTGCGTTTAAGAACTCTTTTGATCTGAAAAAACCTATTGATTCTACAAGTGTTCGCACCATTGCCGATGGTATAGCCGTTCGTGATACTTCACCTGTTACTCTTGCGAATGCTTTAGAGTGTGTGGACAAGATTATCAGTGTTGATGATGAAGAGATTGCAAGTGCTATTCTTTATCTTCTAGAGAAACAAAAACTTGTTGTTGAAGGTGCAGGTGCTGTTGGTGTTGCTGCCTTGCTACATCATAAACTTGACCATTTAAAAGGAAAAAATGTTGCCATAGTGCTTAGTGGCGGCAACATGGATGTAACACTTCTTTCGGTTATCATTGAAAAAGGTCTTTTAAAATCACATAGAAAAATGAAAGTGACTGTGACACTTGTTGATAAACCAGGCTCACTGATGCGTTTTACACAGATTCTTCAGGAGTTAAATGCAAATATAGTGCATATAGCTTATGACAGAACTTCCATATCACTTGATTATGGTGATGCCAATGTTACGGTTCACATGGAAACAAAAGGTAAAGCACACCAAGAAGAGATAAAAAAAGCTCTCAAATCTGAGGGATATTTAAGAGAGATTTAACTATATGAAAGTTGTAAATAGCCAAACTATATCAAAGCCTGTTATTTTACTTGAAATTTTAGATGATGGTACTTTGGCAGCTGTAAATGCTGATAGTGTGGTTCGTATCTTAGATAAAGAGAGCTTAGAGCTTGTTAGTGGTTTTAAAGTTGGTATAACACATGAGAGGTATAAAACAAAAGTGGTGGCATACAGTCATGATGCCAAATACTTTGCAACACTCTCAGCAAACGCAAGGGAATCACTTCTTTATAATGCTACATCAAAGAAAGTTATAGGAACTGTAAGTAGGCATCAGGGAGAGGTCTCTTGTGTAGGTATCGACCCACTTTCACGTTTTATGTTCTCTTGTGGTGATGATGGAAAAACTTTTGCCATAGATACTAAAAGCGGTAAACTTGTTTTTACTCTCCCTATGCATATTGACACTGTAAATGACATCGCTTTCTCGCCAAATGCAAACTGGGTCGCAACAGCAAGTTATGACAGAAAAGTTTCACTTTTCAACCTTGTAACAATGTCTCCAAAAGAGAAGTTTACCGGCCATTCAGCACCTGTTATGAAGCTGCAGTTTCTTTCAAAAAATGAGCTTTTGAGTATAGATAAAAAATCTTCGGCCATTATATGGGATATTCACAGTGGCAAGATTATCCAGAAATTAGAAGGTATTCATGATGATGTTACACAGATTTGTATCTCAAAGGATGATAATCTTCTCTTTTTAGCAACGGAGCTAGGCTATGTGCTGCTGTACCAGTTAGACACATATAAACAACTTTCCCAAAAGTATATAAAAGTCTCTTCCATGATTACTGCTTTAGAGTTTGACACACAAACGAGACATCTTATTATCGGTACTGAAGACGGATTTGTATCACGTTACAACATTTATGAAGGAGAAGAGAAGTTAAAAGCACTCTTAAAAGTGAAAAATTTTGAAGCTATACATGCTGAAGTTGAAAAAAACCCAGTGTTACAGTTTACAAAAATAGCAAATCTTGTCTCAAATTTTTGGAATCATGCACTTGAAAAAGCAAAAATTCTGCTTCAAAACGGAGATAAAAAAACGGCACACCTTTTACTACAGAATTTTCAAAGTATTCCTGCAAAAAATACAATAATTCAAAAACTTTTCAAAGATTATGAAAATTTTGATAAATTCAAACAAACTGCACAAGAGGGTAAGCTTGCTGTTGCTTACAATTTAGCTCATACATACCCTGTCTATAAAGAGTCTAAAATTTACCAGGCACTTGAAGAGCGATGGAAAAAGACACTGACCAATGCTCAAAAATTAGCTCTAAATCAAAAAGGAATGGCACAGGCGCAGGAACTTTTAGCGCCATATAGAGGCATAACGCAAAAAACGAAATTTATCCAAGAGGTAATGAGTAAAGGTGAAATATATAAACGTTTTAGAGTTGCTATAGGGCAAAAAGATTTTAAAGTCTGTTTTGAACTTATAAAACATAATCCATTCTTAAAAGAGTTCCCCGAGTACGACTCTTTGATGAAATATGGAGATACGCTATATATTAAAGCACACCAGTTTTTAAAAAATGGAGATACACACTCTGCTGTAAAAATCTTAAGAGTATTATCAGATTTTACCGACTTTAAAGAGGAGGTACAATTACTGATGAAAGAGCTTGAATCAAAACAGAAATTTTTTAATGCGATTGAAGAGGATGACATTGTAACTGCTTATAATATGATGGCAATTTCAGAGGATTTGCTTCTTACAGATGAAGGGAAGAAGTTGCATGAGAAGTGGCATAAAGATTTGGAAAAAGCAAATTATCATGCTGCATTGGGGGATGCGACAGGAGTAAAGGACACACTCTCATATTATCTTAATATTAGCTCCAAACAGAGATCTTTGGCAACACTGTTCGCCTGGGCATATATAGTCCAGTTAGAAAATGCACTGCGCAGTGATACTCCCCAGATTGTCATTGAAAACGGTATTAAAAACTATGTTTTAAATTTTGGTCTTTTAGAGCAGATAGAGAGTTTTTTCACTGCGTTTAAAGAGAAATATCCAAGCTCAAAATTAAATCTCGAACTTTTATCAAAAGGCTCTTTGGCCATGTGGAGACCGTCCATGATTGTAAATTCAATTTTAGATTGATATTTTAACCTCAAATATAGCTCCTTTTTAGTAAAATCTTAAAATTTTAAAAAATATAATTTTATTAGGAGACTTTTCATGCAAATTAGTGGTGCACAGATGGTCATTGAAGCTTTAATTGCAGAGGGCGTAGACACAGTATTTGGCTATCCCGGCGGAGCAATTATGAATGTATATGATGAGATTTACAAACAAGATAAATTTCAACATATATTAACTCGTCACGAGCAAGCAGCGGTTCATGCTGCTGAGGGTTATTCAAAGGCTAGTGCAAAAGTCGGTGTTGCGATGATTACCAGTGGTCCTGGTTTTACAAACGCAGTAACCGGTTTGGCGGATGCATATATGGACTCTATTCCTTTGGTTGTTATCTCAGGACAGGTTCCTATGAGTCTTATCGGTACTGATGCATTTCAAGAGATTGATGCCGTAGGTATTTCACGTTCTTGTACAAAACATAATTATCTTGTTACCGATGCTGCTGATTTGCCTCGTATTCTTAAAGAAGCATTTTATATTGCAAGAAGTGGTCGTCCTGGTCCTGTGCATGTTGATATTCCAAAAGATGTAACAGCTCAGATTGCAGAGTTTGACTATGATGTAGCGCTTGATCTAGAAACATACAAACCGCATACAAAAGGAAATCCACGCCAAATTAAAAAAGCAATGGAGGCTATTGCAAATGCAAAACGTCCTCTCTTTTATCTTGGTGGAGGTATCATCAACTCAAACGCAGCTGATGAAGTACGTGAACTGGTTCATACTACAGGTATTCCTGCGGTTGAGACGTTTATGGCCCGAGGAACGCTTTCACATGATGATAAACTGCTAATCGGTATGCTTGGTATGCATGGCTCTTATGCAGCAAATATGGCTATGAGTGAGACTGATTTGGTGATTGCTTTAGGTGCTAGATTTGATGACCGTGTAACTGGAAAATTATCTGAATTTGCAAAAAACGCAGCTGTAATTCATGTCGATATTGACCCTGCGAGTATCTCCAAACTGGTAAATGCCAACTATCCGATCGTTGGTGATATTAAAAATGTTGTAAATGAGATGCTTTCACAATGCTCTATCGTTGATGCTCAAAATTATGAGCAGTGGAGAGAGACAATCATCAATTTTAATGAGTTACATCCTCTTACTTATCATGAAGACAGTGACAGACTAAAACCTCAGTGGGTTGTACAAAGAGTTGGTGAACTTCTTGGTGATGA
>CAZCMR010000098.1:0-5017 GCA_964499805.1 uncultured Sulfurimonas sp. | reverse complement strand
ATAAACGGTTTATATTTTTTCTCTTTGCCCTCTATAAAATTTGCAAGTCTGTAGGCTTGTGCTTGAATGATGTTTTCAACTTTATGAGACTCTTTTTTCCACATGGTATAAGAGCCCAGTTTTTCTTTTATGTTTCTTGCGATAAGCTGACGACTCGCCTTGTTTAAAAGACCATCACTTCCTAGTTTTATGGGCTCATCTTTGTTAAGCATTGAGACTATGACTCTATCTACCACAAAAACACGAAACTCCTCTATCATGTCAAAAGTGAGCGTCGGTTTGTTCCCATCAAGTGTATGCAAAAAAGAGATATTCAGACTCAGACCCGCATGTACTAAAGCATGCTGTACCTGTCCGTAGAGTATGGCATAGGCATAGTTGAGTGATGAGTTTACTATATCTCTTGCTCCTTGAGTGATACGCTTTTCAAAAGGCACATCAAGTAGAAGCCTCACACCCTCCCAGTAGCTTGCAGATATACTACCTTCTACTCCCATGAGCTCGTCTGTACTTTGCGCTGTTTTTATCTTGAGAAAGTTTTTCTCCATGCTCCCTATGGGTTTATCTAAGAGTTGATGATACTTGTTCATGTACTTGAGGTAGTTTATCTGGTTTTTTGCTTTGCCTTTTATGAATGCTTTGGCAAGCTCTAGCTGTTTTGGAGTACCTAGCAGCATGGCTTGTTTTACTATGTTTTGTGCAATGGATGCCTTGTAGGTGACAAGTGAAGCATAAGGCAGTGCCTTTTTGTCTATGAAGTCAACCGTTATGCCACTGTCTGCACATCTTTTAAGTACGTCAGAGCTGATACTAAAACCCTTACCTTCAAAGATGATCCTTTTTACCTTGTCAAAAGCATAGCGTTTTTTCACTCTACCATACTCTTTAATGACAAACTTGTTTTTAGATATGCCAAGCATCAAGCCTGGAGTATTGATGTGGAGTGTTGACTCGTTTGCAAACTTTTTGGCGTATTGGTTTTTCTTTTGGTTTATGAGCTTTTTAGATGCTTTGTAGGACTTGTTGGCAAGATACTTCTCATAGCCTCGTGCTATGGCTATTTCTCTTGCTTCTTTGGCTTCATCATCACCAAAAAGAGTCTCAAAGTCTATGTGAGCTACAAGATTACGAAAAGCTTTTTTTGTTTTTATGACCCCAAGTTTTTTTGAGAGGTACACTTTATGTGCCACAGTATCAAGCAGGGCATTTTGCAGCATTTCATACTGTGAAGTTTGTGGTGATATGATCTTAAGGTAGTAGTTTTTCAAAGCTCTCAGATAGCTGTTTAGTTCATCGACAAAGGTCATAAATGCTGATGATTTTTGAGAAAAATCCTGCATCTTTTCAACACTGGCATCAATGCGCTTTTGCGCAACAAAACGGTTTCTTCCTACAAAGTCTATACCTAAAAAGGTAAAACCGTCACTGATGTGAACGATGAAGGTTTTTTCTTTTTCCAGTGAGAGCTTTAATGTTTGAAGAAACTTTTTGAGTTTTTTTAGTCCTTTATATGCTTCATTTTTTGTCTGAAACAAGACAACAAAATCATCTGCATAGCGAACAAACTCCATACTCTCTTGTTCTAGAAACTTATCCATCTCATTGAGGTAGATATTACTGAGTAAGGGAGAGAGTATATCGCCCTGATGTACTCCTTGTGTATGTTCGGCATACTCCATCTGCGAAAAACCGCCAGTCTGTAAAAAGAGAGAGATGAGTTTGAGCAGCTTTTTGTCTGCTATCTCTTTTTGCAAGACTTTAAGTAAGAGGTCATGGTCTATAGTCTCAAAGAAGTTGTCAATATCTGTCTTTAGAATGAATCTATACTTCTTGTTGAGATAATCACTCACGCGGTTAAGTGCTTTGATGGTTGACTTGTTTGGCCTGTAGGCATAAGACTTGTCACTTAAAAGCTTGTCAAAGTAAGGGTTGAGATTTTCATACAACACTCTTTGGACTATTTTGTCTTTAATGGCACTGAGTGCTATGGGGCGTTTTTCATCTGTGTTTTGTTTTGCTATCTCTATCTTCTTAAGTGGTTCTGGAGTATAACTGCCTTTGAGCAGCTTCTTTGAAAGTGTTTCAATGTTTTTTGCAAACTCCTTCTCAAACTCCGCAAAATGCACCTCATCAATGCCACTGGCAGATTTGTTTATCTGCTCATAGGCATCTTTGAGCGCTGAAGGTAAAAAGATATACTCCAAGGGTTTTGTAAACATGCTACAGACTTTTTACTTTCGCTACCAACTCTGCAACAAAAGGCGACTCTTTATGGTTCTGTTTTTTTGTCCATTTTTTGATGAAGTCTTTTTTCGCCTTATCGAAGCCTTTTGAGCCTTTTTTACTCATCATATCATCATAAGCTTTTTGTGCCTGTGTATTGACCTTTTCAAACTTGTTTTCTCGTTGTTTTTGTTGTAACTGAGACAACCTTTGCTCGATTTCAGCCGTATCATAGATATCTTTGTATTTTTGGATGAAAGCGTTAAGTTTGATAGTATCTTCTGAAGACTTAATCTCTTGTAAAGAACTTAAATACTCGTTATAGCGTTTTTTCTCTTCTTTTTCCTGCTCTTGTTTTTTCGCTTCTAACTCTTTAGCTTCTTTTTGTCTTTGTTGTTTTTGTTTCCACTCTGCTATACTGTTTTCATACGAGAGAATATCTTCTTGTGATACAAGTGGTTTTGCCTGCACAGATGTAACGCCATTTAAGTCAGTATATCGAAAAAGATAGTTTTTATCATTTTTTTCCTTTGCAAAATCTTTAAGCTCCATATACTTTAAATTTGCATCATTTTGTTCTGTTGCCATTGTTAAGAGATTGATAATCTGCGGACTTTTGTGCCATTTGATTTCACTATCAAATATCTCTACATTCATACAAGTTTCAAATGCTTTAAGGTACTCTTCTACTGTGTACTCAAAACCTTTTAAAGCTTCTATCTCAACTCTAACTTTTCCATAACCATATGGTTTTGCCATACCTAAAGAGTGATAGGTATTTGGTGTATTGTGAAAAGTTAAAGCACTTAACAACGCCCCTATTTCAACTTTTTTCATATTGTGCAATTTTATCTGTGCATAAAATACGACATCTTGCGGCAATGGAGTTATAGCTGTTGTTTGTGTTGACTTGCCATCATCTTTATGCGTAAAATTTTTATGTATCGGATATCTTTTCCAGCCTGCCAATATAGAACTTTCATCCATTAGCGTCTTATATTCACCACCGTTTTGAACAAGATATATGGGATAATAAGAAGCCTTTGGACTTCCTAAGAGTACATACCTTTGCTGCAGAGGTTTTACCTTTTGTGATATTTTTGCATGAGAAAAGTAGACTCTTCCTTTTAAAGAGTACTGTTTATCATCAATTTTTTGTGTATAACCAAAAAGTGTACTTGCAAGATCTGTATCTGAACTTTGATGCGATTTTAAAAGGGCTTCGAAAATAGATTTTTTATATGGAAACTTATAGAGGTATGAAAGTCCAAAACTACTCACACCGCTTATATTTTTATGAAAAAAAACAGGTACCTTTTCTCCATTTTTAAGTTTTTTCTTCCAGTATGTCCAGTCCGGTGACTCTTTTGGCTGTGTATCTCTAGCATCAAAGTAAGCAAATTTAAAATTTTCAAATACCTTTTTATCTAACTCATAAACTTTGGCATTCTCTTTTATTGCAAAAACAAAATCATATATTTTTCCTGAGATTTTTCCCTGTTCATTTCTTGGTGAGGGATGACCTGTAAGTACAATCTGTCCTTTAATAGAACCTTCTTTTTCAAAACGAAGTATTTTTCTCCCTGCTCTATCAGTCGTATCTATTGCAAAAGTAAAAGTTTTATCTTCAATATTTTGTGATTTTGCAAGCTTATTTAAAAGTTTGTACTTTTCAAACGCTTTTTTATATGGACTAGAGGCATTTTGAAATGTACCTTTCATAAAATTTTGTTTGAAGTTTATGCCAAAATTTTTATCTATTTCATCATATTTCAGACGATACGGCGTTCCACAATCCTCGATCTTATATTTATCTCCATCCTTATAAAACCATCCGCATTGTACAGAATCTTTAAAATGCTCCATATATTTATCATATTTTAAATCTCTTAGTGAATAGGTTGTATCATCTATAAAACTCATTTTTGAGAAGCTCATAATCTCGGTAACATTTCGTAGCATTCCTTTTAATGTTGTGGCGGGGATAAAATACTCTCCATTATAGTTACAAAACTCAGACTCATTTTCATGATTACGTATAAAAAGAGGACTTTTTGTAGCTATTTTTATATTGATTATTCCACTTTCACCATCTTCAAAAGGAGTATCATGACTTACTGCATCACTCCAAGAAGGAAAAAATACTTTTTCATTTAACGGTACAAAATTATATGGTGCTGTTATCATTTTGAATCTCCTTTCTCAAATCCTGCAAAGACGACTTTTTTTAAGCTTTTTACCGGCATACCTTCACATAACTCATCTGCTTCTTCTACCCAAATCTGTGCCATTTTGATGCGATAAAGCCCTTCAACATCAGATGCATAACTTTGAATATCTTCATCTGTCATATCTGTCTCTTTTAAGTCTGTCAATGCGATGATCCAAGTATCATTAATCTGTTTTATAGCAATACTTTTCTCATCATTTGCAAAGTGTGCTTCATAGATAAAACCTTCCTCATTTTCCACTTGAGGTACTTTCCCTTCATAAAATATATCTTTGTCTTTGTCTATTGGTCTATGTGAGAACTGCACATAGCCTTCAAAACCTGCAAGTTCTTCATTGATGTATTTTAAAACCTCTTCATTAGTTTGCAACTTCATATTTTTCTCCATTTTTAAACAGTGTTCCGCTGAAAAAGCCATGCCCTTTTGTTGTCATACCACCAAGTGGTAACATTCCTGTTGTTATATCTTGCAGTGCCAACTCAAAAGCTTTGAGTGCCTCTTTTCCTACATCTTTTTCTAAAAGTATCTCTATCTCATAGACTCTATCATCATGGAGCGTTTTT
>CAZCMR010000097.1:0-5077 GCA_964499805.1 uncultured Sulfurimonas sp. | reverse complement strand
TTTTTTATTGACGATCCATTCATGTGTCGGTTTTTCCATTTTTACTTCTTCTAATCTATTTAAAAATTCATCTCGTGTAATCTCTTTGGCACCTAATGATTTTAGATGATCCGTAGGTACTTGACAATCGATAAAGTCGTATCCCCATTCTTTGAGATGCTTAACAAGTACATAATAAGCTGCTTTAGATGCATCGGAAACATGAGTGAACATTGATTCTCCACAAAATATTTTTCCAATTGTTAGACCATAAAGTCCACCTACTAGTTTTCCATTTTGATAGCTCTCAACACTGTGTGCTATGCCCATACCATGTAAAGTATTAAAGGCTTCAATTAACTCTTCATTAATCCATGAACCCTCTTGATTGTCTCTTTTTGTAGTAGCACAATTTTGCATTACCGTATCAAAGTTAGTATTAAATTTATATTCAAATTTTTTCAAATTTTTTTTGAGGGATTTTTGTAGTTTGAACTCATCTAACTCCATAATGAGACGTGGATTTGTTGACCACCACAAAATAGGGTCTTGATTAGAGTACCATGGAAATATTCCATTCTGATATGCTCTAATGAGTCTCGAAGGGTTGAGATCTCCTCCCCATGCTACAATACCTTCTGCATTTGCATCACGAGGATTGGGAAAAGTCAGGGAATATTTATTTAACTGAGGGATATACATTAATGTTTAGTATAGCTATTAATCAGTTTATTATCTTTAGCATCAACAAAAACTTTTCCACCACTATGTAATGTGCCAAAAAGAATCTCATCACTTAGTTTATTGGTAATATTATCTTTGATATATCTTTTAATTGGTCGGGCCCCCATTTCCGGTTGGTAAGACTTTTGTATTATCAACTCTGCAGCCTCTTTTGATATTGAGATAACTATCTTTTTCTTTTTGAGTTCTTTGTTTAGGTCATTGATAAATTTATGCACAATACCAACAAGTGTAGAGTGGGAGAGTGTTTTAAACTCTATAGTCGCATCAAGTCTATTTCTGAACTCTGGTGTAAAAAATGCTTTTAGCTCTTCGTTTCTTGATATTGATTCATCTTTATTAAAGCCCATAACATTAGGAGCAGTTGCCCCAATATTGGAGGTCATAATCAAAATGACATTTTGAAAATCAGCTTTGTATCCATTGTTATCAGTTAATGTTGCACTATCCATAACCTGTAGTAAAATATTAATGAGATCAGGATGTGCTTTTTCAATTTCATCTAAAAGTAAAACTGTGTATGGATGTTTTTTTATGGCTTCAGTGAGTAATCCACCTTGTTCATACCCAACATAGCCAGGAGGCGCTCCAACTAAGCGAGAAAGCGCATGTTTTTCCATATATTCGCTCATATCGAACTTCTCAAAATTTATGCCTAGTATATCGCTGAGTGCAATTGCAAGTTCTGTTTTCCCAACGCCTGTCGGTCCAGAAAATAAAAATGAAGCAATAGGTTTATTTTGAGGAGTGAGTCCTGCTTTTGCTATCTTAATTGCTTTGGAAACAGCATCTATAGCTAATGGTTGTCCTATTACCCTTTTTTTTAATTTCTCTTCTAGATTTTGCAGTGAAACAGTTTCGTTTGTACTGATTGTTGAAGTTGATATTCCGATAATAGAGGCTATTGTTTTTTCAATATCAGCTGCGTTTACTTTGGATTTTTTGGATTTTTTTAGATGAAACGAGGCTGCGGTTTCGTCTATAAGATCTATAGCAATATCGGGTAAAAATCTATCAGTAATATAGCGTTTTGAAAGATCAATTGCACTTTTTAGTGCTTTATTTGTATATTGTACGGAGTGGTGTTTTTCATATTTGTTCTGTAGACCTTTTAAAATGAGATATGTTGTTTTTTTATTTGGTTCACTGATATCTATTTTTGAAAATCTTCTGCTAAGTGCTTTGTCTTTTTCAAAACCATTACGGTACTCAGCAAAAGTAGTTGCTCCCATACATTTTATCTCACCAGATGCAAGTGCAGGTTTGAGTTGATTTGCTGCATCCATAGTTCCACTTGTACTGCCTGCCCCAATTAGTGTATGTATCTCATCTATAAAGAGTATTGCATTTGGCTGGAGCTTGAGTTCATCCATAACACCTTTGAGACGTTTTTCAAAGTCACCTCTGTATTTTGTTCCGGCAAGAAGAGCACTTAAATCAAGTGCATAAAGTTGAGAGTCCCGTAAAATAGCAGGAACATCATTGGTGGCAATCTTGAGTGCCAATCCTTCTGCTATAGCAGTTTTTCCCACACCTGGTTCGCCTACAAGAATTGGGTTGTTCTTTTTGCGTCTACAGAGAATTTGTATAACTCTTTGTATCTCTTTTTCTCGTCCGATTACAGGATCAATCTTGTTCTCTTTTGCTTTTGCTACCAAATCAATAGAGTATTTGGAAAGATTTGACTCTTTTTCATTTGTTTTAGTCTCTATATCTTCGTGGGAGATGATTTCTAAAATATCAAGTTTGGTAATTTGGTATTTATTGAGTAGCGCATATGTAAAAGTATGGTCCTCTTCAAAAAGAGCAGCAAGCAAATCACCTATATCAGCATTTACTTGTCCTGATGATTGAACATGTCTTACCATCTTGTCTATAAGTCTTGCAAGGGCGACACTTTCATAAGGGTCTTGTTGAATATTTTCAGGGAGTATCTCCATACTGTTTTTGAGATATTGGGCCAACTCCTCTTTCATCTTCTCTACATCTCCACCACATGCTTCGATAATATTTGCACCCTCACTGGAACTTAGCAGGAGATAAAATATATGTTCTATTGTGAGATATTCATGATGTAGTTGTTTGGCAAATAGTATTGATTTTTGAAAAATATCATTGAGTGATGCACTAATCATATTATTCCTCCTCCTCTAGTAGAGCTTTTAATGGAAAACCATTGTCTTTGGCTTTTCTTTTTACTTGCATGACTTTTGTTTCTGCAACTTCAAATGAGTAAACCCCGCACAGTCCTTTGTCGTTTTCGTGTACTTCAAGCATAATCTTTTGAGCATCTTCGTAACTTTTATGAAAAATGCTCATAAGAATATCTATAACAAAGTCCATAGAAGTATAATCATCATTTAGTAAAAAAACTTTATACTTTTTAGGATATTTTGTCTCGACTTCATCATATAGTTCAAATTCTGTATTAGTAGGCATAATTTTACTTCGCTGCGTTTAGAAAGTCATCAATAATATCTTGAGGCTCTTCTAATCCAATAGAGACTCTTATAAGCCCATCACTAATGCCAAGAAATTGTTTTGTTGACTCATCAAAATCACTGTAAATTGTTGAGGCCATATGAAGTGCCAGTGTTCTGTTGTCCCCGATATTAGCAGTAATAGTAGCCAACTTGGTTTTTCGTAAAAAATCAAAAGCTCTCTCTTTTGTCTGCATATCTATTGTAAAAAGTGTTCCACAACCATAAGTAAACTGTTCAAGATATCTTTGATGGTGTGGATGAGATGCTAAAGAGGGGTGATTAATTTCCAAACCATTCTTATGCAGTTCTTTTGTAATAGTTTCTACACTTTTGATAATACGTGGTAAACGCAGTGGCAGTGTTTCGAGCCCGAGCATTGTTTGGTAGCTTGCATGGGCATTTGCACTCATTCCAAAGTCTCTCAATGCTCTTTTTTTTGCATTGGGAACAAGTGCCATAGCTCCTGCACCTTTGATGAATTTTTCTAGAAAATCATAGCGGGAACTTTTGAATTTGTCTTTGCCGTCATCTATGGCGCGAAAAGTGACACAGCCTCCAAGTGCTGAGGAGTTTCCTGATAAGATTTTCGTAGTTGAATAAACAACGATGTCAGCACCCATTTCCAGAGGAGATACACTTAAGGGGGTTATCGTGTTATCGACAATAAGTGCAACGCCTGTATGATTTGCTATGCGTGCAATTCTTTGAATATCTGGGAGTCTCATATTTGGATTTCCGACACTTTCCAAAAATATGATTTTTGTTTTTTCGTTAATAGCTTTTTGGATATTTTCAAATTCATCGACATCAAAAAAAGTTGTTTTTATGCCAAACCTGCTAATTGTTTCATTGAAAAAAGAGTAGGTGCCTCCAAACAGACCCCCAATACTGATGACTTCATCCCCTTGTGATAGCAGAGACATACATGCAAGCGTTGTAGCCCCCATTCCCGAACTTGTAGCAACGGCACCGATAGCTCCATCCATTTCAGCCATGGTACCCTCTAATTTTGCTGTAGTAGGGTTTCCCATTCTTGAGTAGAGTGGTTTTTTAACAGTGCCATTGAAAATGCCTTCTGCAATCTCCGGTGTGCCGTATGCAAAAGATGCAGAAGAGACGATGGTCGGTGAGATAGCCCCCTCTTTTGAACCAATGCTCTGGACAAATTTCGTACAATATTTTTCAAATTTTTTCATACTTTTTATATACCTTCTAGTTAATAATAAATTATATCGAATTGGATATAAAAACTATCCTAAAGAGTTTAATTATGCTAGAATTATAAAATATAATCTACAGTAGGATAAGATATGGATAATAGTACGGCATTGGATAGATTGAGTGAAAAAGTTTCGCAGATACTGCAGGAATATCACACATTAAAAAGTGAAAGTGAAGTGATGAGAAATGAAATTATGACACTAAAAGCAAATTGTGAACTAAAAAATCAAGAGATAGAAAAACTAACAGAAGAGAACTCTATGAAAGATTTGGAAATTGAAGAGATAGTAAATAAAATAGAAAGTATCTTAGGCTAAACGCAATATGAGCAAAAAAATAGGATTGCACATTGGAGGTCGTCGATTTGATGTAGATGTTGAAGATAAGTTTGCAACATTTTTAGAAGATGAGATGGCTAAAGATTTTAACATAGATGGGAATAATGATCTTAAGACATTGCTTCAAGCCTATGTGAGAAAAAACCATGAATTATATCTTCAGAGGCAAAAGATAGATAAAATTTTGGAAAAACTTGAAAAGTAGCAATCTTTTATTATAATATAAGTTTTAATTGCTATAATTTCACCCTCTTAATAAAGAGATGGTGTGCGCTCGTAGCTCAGCTGGATAGAGCACTGGTTTGCGGTACC
>CAZCMR010000096.1:0-5162 GCA_964499805.1 uncultured Sulfurimonas sp. | reverse complement strand
ATACCCGCTACATCTACAAAAGTGCAAAAAGCAAAAAAGAGCTTTTTCGTTTTGATATAACACGAGATAGATGCAAGCTTTAAAAGATCTCATACAATCACAAACTTTTTTTCAATCTTTACAAGAAAAGGATTTAGATCTTCTTGTAAGTATATCAACGCTGCATAATTATGAAGAGGGCTTTATTCTTCACTATGAAAACTCTACATCATCAGAGTTACTTTTTTTAGTCAGTGGTTTGGCTCGTGCTTACAAAATAGATAAACATGAAAACGAGATCTTTTTGTACTATATTTATGAAGACTCTTTAATATCAGAGCTTTCAGATCTAAAAAGCTCGGCTCTTTATGCCTACTCGAACGTTGAGATAATAGAAGATGCTCAAGTTTTAAAGATAAACTATAAAAAGTTCAAAGAGTGCTTTTTGGATAAAAACCTGCTTTGTACTGCATTGACATCGGAGATACTCAAACGTTCGCAACAGCTTCAATCACTGATAAACAGAGAGTTTATTTTTGATGCCGTATCAAAGGTCAGTATGATGCTTTGTGATGACTTGGAGATGTTTAACAAGCTAAAGCGTCATGACATTGCTTTGATGCTGCATATTCAACCCGCAACACTCTCTCGTGTTTTAAAGAGATTAAAACGTAATGGGATTATTGATATAATACATACAGAGGTGATTGTAAAGGACTCTGAAGCTCTTCGTGAGATATATAAGGATAAACTAGATGACTAAGATAAAACTTTTATCAGTGCTTATTTTTGTACTTGCGCTCACGCTGGCTTACTTCTCTAAATATGTCTCTATGGAGAATGAACGCTATACAAAGCAGCTAAAAGTTATTAATGAACAAAAAGCTTTTACCCAAGAGATTTCAAAAAATATCTTTTATATGTATAACAATGAAGAACACTCTACAAAACTGCTTGATGGTGCTATTAGGAGTTTTGTTAAAAATATGGAACAAAGAGAAGATATATTAGATGAGATCTTCTCTGCAGATATTCAAAAGCAGCGTCAAGCGATAGTAAAGGAGTGGAACCATTTTTACCTCTTGGTACAAAAATTTCGTGATCTTAACAAGATAAACAGTAATGCATACACCAATATAGCACTTAAAGAGCTTGTAACAGAGATATATGATGCCAATGTTCATTTGATAGAGGCTTTTGACACTTTAATAGATTTTTACAAAGAAGAGTTTGAACGATTTAACTATTTAAGCAAAGTTGTACATATTGCTCTCTACATTGCTCTTCTTCTTCTACTGATTTACTTCTTTACACAGTTAAAATATATTATTGCTTTTATACAACGTTTTCTGCAGAGATCAAAAAGTATAGTAAGGCAAAAATCCGTTAAAGGAATAGAACCGATAGAAAAAGTCTCTCACGACCAGGAGATAGATGCCGCTGTAGAGAATTTCAATACACTTGTAGAGAAGATAGATATCTCTATTGATAATTCAAGCCTTGCCATAGAAAGGGCTTCAGATTCACTAGAAGAGATAGAGAAGCGAATTGAGGAGTTACTGGATTTTATGAGCAGTGTTGATAATGATCGTTTCTATGACAAAGAGATGATAAAAAAAGAAGATATCCTCATAGAAGCTCTTGATGAACTTACAACATCCATTCAAAAGCTGCATAAACTCAAAGAAAATATAAAAACATTCAATAACAAAGATTAATCTATTTTGACCTGAGTCAAATTTTTCTCTCCTTTTTTGTATTACTATGTTCGTATCATTTGGGGAAAATACTCTAAAAATGATGAGATGAAGGAGAAAGACAATGTCTAGTTATATAAATAAACTGACATCGCTTATGATAGGGGTTTCGCTAACAGCTACAGTTGCATCTGCAACAGTTGGTGGAGAACTGCAAAAAGTGATGAAGGAGAGAGGGTTAACAGAGGTAGATGTTATCCGTGCTGCGAAGACTTACAACCCAACAGGTGGGAGAGATGAGTTTATCGTATTTAGTTCAGGGGGACAGAGTGGACAGATGATTGTTTACGGTGTTCCGACAATGAGAATTTTAAAGTACATCGCTGTATTTACGCCAGAACCATGGCAGGGGTATGGTTATGATGAAGATTCTAAAAAGATTTTACGTCAGGGAAATATTCGTGGGCGTGAGATAAACTGGGGAGATACACACCACCCAGGTCTATCTGAAAAAGATGGAAAATATGATGGGAAATGGCTTGTTATCAATGATAAAGCAAATCCACGTATCGCGGTAATTGATCTTCATGACTTTGAGACAAAACAGATTGTTGTTAATCCTGTTTTTAAATCAGAGCATGGTGGGTCGTTCTTTACGCCAAACTCTGAGTATATCATCGAAGCGTGTCAATATGCTGCACCTTTTGATAATAATTACCACCCAATCGAAGAGTACAAAGAGACATACCGTGGTGGTGTGACACTTTGGAAATTTGATCCAAAAATCGGTCGTATCAAACCAAAAGACTCTTTTGTTCTTGAACTGCCTCCATATATGCAGGATTTAAGTGATGCTGGTAAAGGGGTTTCTTATGGTTGGGGTTTTACAAACTCATTTAATACTGAGATGTATACAGGTGGTATAGAAGTTGGTATGCCTCCGTTTGAAGCGGGTTGTTCAAGAAACGATACTGACTTTTTGCATGTATATAACTGGCAAAAATTAGCAAAACTTGCTAAAAATAAGAAAAACTATAAAATGATTAACGGCATTAAAGTTATTCCAATGGACGTTGCTGTTAAAAATAACTGTCTTTTCTTAATTCCAGAACCAAAATCACCACACGGTGTAGATGTTTCTCCTGACGGTGAATACATTACAGTTTGTGGTAAGCTTGATACTCACGCATCTGTTTATAAATGGAGTAAAATCAAAAAACTCATTAAAAACAAAGAATATGTCGGAAAAGATCCATACGGAATTCCTATCTTAGATATGAAAAAATCACTTCACGGTCAAGTGGAGCTTGGACTTGGGCCACTGCATAACCAGTACTCAAATGTTGATGGTGAAATCTATACATCACTTTATGTTGATAGTCAAATTGTAAAATGGAACTATAAAACGCTTAAAGTTTTAGATAAAGAGAATGTTCACTATAACGTTGGACACCTTTGTGGAATGGAAGGTAAATCTGCTGATCCTCAAGGTAAGTATATTATCTCTTTAAACAAACTTGCAATTGACAGATTTGATCCGGTTGGACCATTGCATCCACAAAATCACCAGTTGATTGATGTAAGCGGTAAAAAAATGGATCTTCTTGTTGATATGCCATTGCCACTTGGTGAACCACACCAGGCTGTAGCTATTCGTGCTAGCAAATTGCATCCTGCAGTTCGTTATAAAATGGGTACAAACTCAAAAACTGGTAAGCCACATGTTGGTAAAACTTTAGCAGGTCAAGAGAGAATTGTAAGAAAAGGGAAAAATGTTTATGTTTATGCAACACTTGTTCGCTCACACATCAACCCTGAAAGAATTACAGTTAACAAAGGTGATACAGTAACAATTTACCTGACAAACCTTGAGCGTGCACAGGATGAGACACACGGTTTTACAGTGGATCATTTTGATATTCATGCATCATTAGAGCCAGGTGAAACAACTGAGTTGAAATTTAAAGCAGATATTGAAGGGGTTTTCCCTTACTACTGTACAGAGTTCTGTTCTGCACTTCACTTAGAGATGATGGGTTATTTGATGGTTAAAGATCCTAACAAAAAATATGTTAGTGCTCAAAAACTTAAAATGAAAAAAATGTCTAAAGAAGAGTTAAAAGCTGAATATGACAAAACTGTAGCTGTTAATGCTGCAACTGACGCAGTTATTCAGTCTGTTGTGAAGTTCTTAAAAGAGAATCACTATGAGAAATACCCAACTGTAAAAGCACTTGTTGAAGATGCACTTGATCAGTATGGCAAAATTCCAGAGCAGAAGAAAAAAGCAGATGAAGCTGTAAAAGCCGGAGATTATGAAAAAGCTGTTCTTTTTGAAAATATGATTTGGCAATATATGGTAAAAACTGCCGATGTTGGAATCAGAGCAAAAGATCTTCTTGTTAGAAAAGTAGCAACACCACAATCTCCTGCAGCAGCAGCTGGTGAGAGAGCATTTGGTGAAGGTGGATGTGGTGGATGTCACGTTATCGGTAAAGTTTCATCAGGTCCAGACTTAACAGGTGTTTTACAAAGACATGAAAATGCAGAGAAATGGGTAAAAGATTTTATCTTAGATCCTGCTAGTAAATATAATGATCCTTATGTAAAAAGTATGATTGATTATTTCAATCTAAAAATGCCTAATCAACACATGAATGAAGAAGAAGTTGATAATATCATCGAATACCTTAAATGGGTCGATGAAAATGCTAACTTATTCTAAAACTTACATATCTTTCGATATTTTGGGAGGGTTTTCCTCCCTCCCTTTCTATTATGAATTGACATATATCATTATTTTTCACACAAAAATCCGATACAATAATATAAGACTATAATTAAGTTCAGTATTGATTATAAAAACAGAGTTTATAGAAGGAAATACGATGAATACTCGTCACCCTAGCTTACTTAAAGCTAAAATATTTGCTACACTGGCATTGCTTATTTTAACATTTTCATTTACGTTACCAATGCTTGCATTTCATGGTACTCTTAACAAGATAGATGCAGGAAAAGAGGCAGAGATCTCTTCTGTAAGTAAAGCAGTTTGGAATCTTTACAACAAAGGAAGGTATAAGAGTGTAACAACACCAAAAGAGGCTCATAATGACCTTGATAAGATGATAGAGAGTTCGTCTGAGATAGGTGTTGCATCACTCCCTATCTGGGCAGTATCTTTAGAAGCTCCAAACTATCCAAAAGAAGCATTTCCAGAAGGAATACCGGTATTTTTCCATTTTGATGGCTACAGCGGTGAAGTTCATGAAATGAATACTATTAATCACTATGTAGGAATGGACCCTATGTGGGTTGGTGGTCATTTTGAACGTGCCATTGGACCTTATGCGATGCTATTGCTTACTCTTGGTATCATCTTATTTATCTTTTATGATAAAAAGATTTTTAACTATATAATGCTTATTCCGGCAGCACTGCCACTTATCTTCATTGCTGATTACTCTTATTGGCTCTATTGGTTTG
>CAZCMR010000095.1:0-5177 GCA_964499805.1 uncultured Sulfurimonas sp. | reverse complement strand
CTATGAAAAACTTTTATGTATCACGGATGTAAACTTCACACCACTTCACTATGATATTACCTCTCAAAGCAGTATAGATCAAGCAATAACAACTGTTTTAGAAAAAGAGGGTCATATTGATGTTCTTGTAAATAATGCCGGCTATGGTCTTGTTAGTAGTGTCGAGGAGTTTGTAGAAGAGGAGATGCTTGCACAGTTTAATGTCAACTTTTTTGGACTTTTGCGTGTTACAAAAGCAGTTATTCCAGGCATGCGTGAGCAAAAAAAAGGTGTAATTATAAATATCAGCTCCTTTTTGGGTAAGATCGGACTGCCACTGCTTACACTCTATAATGCAAGTAAGTATGCTGTTGAAGGTGTGACAGATTCATTACGTTATGAGTTGCGTGAGCATAATATCAGAGTTCACTCTATCTTACCCGGATTTTTCGATACAGAGTTTGCACGCAGTAATCTTCGAACGAACAAAACAACATTTGATGAAAATTCTCCCTATAAAACCGTTGTAGCAAAACTCGCTTCACAGATTATTGAGCAGATAAATAGTGGTAATGATGCCGGTGAAGTTGCCAAGCTGATTGCTTCAATCATAGAAGATGAAAAGTTTCCGGCTCGTGTGACAGTTGGAGATAAGGCAAAAAAGTTTCTTGCTATGAAAAAAGAGTTAAGCGATGAAGATTTTGAACGAAGAGTTCGAGAGTACTATGGACTTGAGTGATGGAGAGTTTCTTTTTTAACATTACTGAGAGCTCAAATAAGATAGAGAGGCTTTTTAAGACCAAAGATGAGTATATTACAAGAGTAGATATCTCAAACGGCATTGTTTTTTTAGATATTCAACTGCATCCTCAAGAGGAGTTTAGGTATAACTTTTCCAATCTTGATAGAATGCTTTGCATCAGTGTTGTTTATGAGGGAAGTATTGCTCTTTTTGATAAAGTAGCTCAACAAAAGTATATGCTCTCAGCTGAGCATATTGATCTTTTGCTCTCTTCTAGGCAAGATATAGAGATAGTAGTGCACAGGCAAGAATCTTTAAAAGTTTTTGTACTCTGCATAGCAGACTTTATTTTTAAGCGTTACTTGAGTGCAAGTAGAGACTCCGTTATTGACTTTTTATATCATAGAGTGCAAGAGAATATCTCTTTGTTACATTTAGAGAGTCATGCTCTTGATGCTTTAAGCCTTTATATTATAGAAAAAGTTCGTGCTATGGCTAGTGTGGAGAGTATGGACTCTTTACGATGTGAGCATGCGATATTAGAGTTTTTGATTCATCGTTTTGCACTGATAGATATTCATCAAGACTCCTTGAGTGATGATGAGATATGTATCACAAAATCTGCAAAAGAGATACTGCTAAAATCGTTTGTCAATCCGCCTACCATTGAAGTGCTGGCTCATTTGTGTGCTACCAATGAGACAAAACTCAAAAGTGCTTTTAAAAAAAGATATAAAACAACTATCTACAACTACATACAAAAGTTGCGTCTGCAAAAGGCAAACTTACTGTTGCGTGAGCAAAGCTCTACAATAGGTGCCGTTGCAAAAGAGGTTGGTTATAAACATCAAGGTTATAAACATCAAGGACACTTCTCAAAACTTTTTTTTGAATATTATGGTGTTTATCCAAAAGATCTTTTAAAAAAATAATTCCTCTACTGCTAAAAGAAACTTCCTTTTGTGCTAAAAAATTCTTGCATAAATCCTGTGATTGTTTTACACTTTATATCAGAGGAGTTACTTATGTTACGATTGTTTTTTTTAGCTCTTTTTATCATTGTCGTTTGGATATGGTTACTGCCGATTGTTATGCCAAACAGAGAGAGGAAAGTGTATGATGATGAAGCCTTGCGTAGTATGGCACATAAACGTGAAATATGGGGCATACCTCAAAAACTATCAAATCTCTCCAAGCTCTATAAAGATGTGAACAACTCTTTAACAAAAGAGAAAGTTATGCTTGGAAAAGCACTCTTTTTTGATGCAAATCTCTCTAGTGATGGTAGTGTGAGTTGTGCTACATGTCATATGCTCGCATATAATCCATGGAATACAAAGCAGTTTTTAGATGATATAACACATCCTACGTCTAAAACGGACTGTATGGTTTGTCACATACAAGATGAAAGTGGAACTGACAGGCTTGCAACACCCGTGGGTGCGAAGGGAAGAAGTGATCCTTATCATCGAAATACGCTTACTGTTTTAAATGCTTCTTTAGCTAAGTATCAATTATGGGACGGCTCATCCAAAAACACATTGATAACTATTGAAAAAATGTTTCATAATCCTTATCGAATGAATATCTCACAAGAAGAACTGCTTAATAGAGTAGTTGCAAATGAGGAGTATAAAAAACAGTTTGTTATGCTTTTTGATGATGGAGTGACATTGAATACTATTCAAAAAGCTATAGATAGTTATATTAAAACACTTGTAACACGGAGTGCTTTTGATGCATTTTTAGATGGTAACAACAGTGCAATGAGCAAAGAGGCAAAAAGAGGATTTCGTAACTTTATAGAGTTGGGTTGTAATGGATGTCACACTGGAAGCAGTATTGGTGGTCAAGCTATACAAAAATTCCCGACTCGGGATTATAACTATATTATTAATATTACAAGTGCTTATGACTCTAAGTATATAGGTCGAAAAGTTGGAAGTTTTGAGTTTAATTTTCAAGAACATCATGATTTTCCTTTTGAGAACAGAGGAGGATTCTTAGGAGCAAAACAACAAAGGCTTTTTCGTGTACCGATTTTACGTAATGTAACAAAAACATCTCCATATTTTCATAATGGCTCTGTTTTTGATCTGCGTGAGGCTATATACATTATGGCAAAGTATCAACTCTCTGTGGAGCTGACAGATCAGCAAATTGATGAGATAGTCGCTTTTTTTAAAAGCCTAGAAGGTGAAATTATTGATTATGAGGAGTTACGATGAGGTCTGTTGTTCTTAATATCATCTTGATTTTTATAAGTGGTATTTTACAAATGGAGTTGTTTTCTCTGCCATGGATATATTTTTGCCTTTTAGAGTTTTTACATATTGTAGGTGCAATAGTGCTTGTTTTATTTTTTATTGTGCCTTTTTTATACAGACATATAAAAGAGAGTATCTTTGTTGCAAAACAAAAGAGTCGAAGTGGTGTTTTGTTTGGGATAACTTTTTTAGTGCTGATTATCAGTGGTGGCTATCTCTTTTTGCTTGGAAACAGAGGCGGCGATATCTATGGAATCATTGCTCACTACCTGCACCTGTACGGCTCATTTGCACTGCTGTTTTTTCTTTTTGTACATATTAAAAAAGTATTGCCATCTCGATTTGGCTCTTTATTGGCTATGGGTATGCTCATTGTTCTTTTTCCTTGGAAACTACAGAGTGAAAATCTACACTTTAGTAACATTGAACTTGAAAAAGATATAGAGCGTTATCATAATAGTGAGTGGAGAAATTCTGTAACATGTAAAGCGTGTCATAGTGAAATATTTAATGAGTGGGCAGATTCTAATCATCGTCACTTGGCAGACTCAAACCCTTACTATATGGTGATGGAAAATTTAGCCGGAATGGATAGGGGAGAGGCGTTTCGTGAATGGTGTATGGGGTGTCATAATCCAAGTGCAGTAACGACAAAACAGACAAAGACAACACATTTTATGCGTGAGAATAGTATGCCAGATCCACTTTTTGTGCAGGGCAGTGCACACCTTATATCGGAGTATAAAAAGCATCCAAAACGATTAGAACAGGGAGTCTCCTGTATAGCATGTCACAGAATGAGTGATGCAAAAGAGCAGGGCAACAGCTCTTATAGACTCAGCCTGCATCAGCGTAAAAAGTATCTCTTTGGAGATGCAACGATTGGTATGAAATTATGGTTGAATGAAAAATTGATAAATGCAAATCCTAAGGTACATAAAAAAGGATATATGCAAGCAGGCTATCAGGAGAGTCGCTACTGTGCATCGTGTCATAATGAATTTTTACCTCATTCAAAAAAGAAGGTCGTTGCTACCTATGATGAATGGAGGGACTCCCCTTATAACAATCCACAAAACCCAAAAGAGCACAAGTCGTGTCAAGATTGTCATATGAGCTACATCAAAGATGGCCGTTTCGTTGGAAAAAGTGGATGCTCAACCAAGGGTGGCGTCTATAAAAAGCAGATAAAAACACACTACTTCAGTGGTGCAAATCACTTCCTGGTCGGACTAAAAAGTAAAGAGCATGAAGCACAATCAATCGCACTTCTAAAAACAGCAGCAAAGCTTGATGCCAAGATAGTGGATAATAAGCTTTTTGTTGGAGTAACAAATGTTGGAGCAGGGCATCATCTGCCAACAGGTGCAGCAGATTTTAGAGAGCTTTGGTTGCATGTAACTGTGCGTGATGAGGATGGTAAAAAGGTGTTTGAGAGTGGAGATTTAGATGAGAGTGGTAATATCGAGCCAAATGCACGTATCTATCAAAAAGTCTTTGGAGATAAAGATGGCAAACCTGTAGGACTTTTCTTCTGGCGTTATGAGAAGCTTTTAAAAGATAATCGCATACCGGCAAAAAAGAGAGTTGAGGAGCTCTTTATCCTGCCACAAGATTTAAAAAGACCTTTACATGTTATTGTAGAGCTTCATTTCCGTATCTATCCGCAGTGGGTGACAGATATTGTCAAAGCTGCCTACCCCTCACTGCCAAATCCTCCTGTAGTTACCATTAGTGAGCTAAGGAGAGAGTTTTGAAGTTTTTTCTGCTTTTATTGCTTAGCAGTGTAGTCTTTGCTTTTTCTATAGAGAGTTCGTATGCGGCAGCACACAAAAAAGCACTGCAAGAAGAGAAACTTATACTTGTCTTTTTAACCAAAAAAGGGTTTAGTACAGCCAGCAAAAAACTTCAAATGCTGTTAGAGAGTAAAAAGGTAACATATGCTATAGAAAAAAAAGCTGTTTTTGTTATTATCTATAAAGATCAGCGTGAGAGTTATCCTATAGAGCTACTCTATACACAAGAGTATCCGACACTCTTTTTTGTAAACAACAAAGAACTCTTTGCCTGTGAAGCACAACGCTTTGATATAGATAAAGAAGCTCTGTTGGAGTGCTTAGAAGCAGAGTAGGCTCTTTACTCCGCTAATGCTTTGTAGGCATCTTCAACTGATGCATACTTTTGTGTCA
>CAZCMR010000094.1:0-5203 GCA_964499805.1 uncultured Sulfurimonas sp. | reverse complement strand
AAGCATAAATATATCACTGACACGCTTTTTGGACTCAAGCGAAAGGTTGATAAGGGTACTGCGTTTGTTCGCAACACTCACCTCTTTTAAAAATCGGCTCATCAGCTTTACTTCATGCTGCTCATTTGCCGTTGTAAAATCTGGCATCAAGGAGGCATAGAGTGAAAATTTACGCAAAATCTGTGTAAAAAAGCTGTCAATAGTCATAATCTTTGTATTTGCATTTAAAAACTCTGCAAGCACTTTTTGACGCTGCATTAAAAGCTGACTTGGCTCTACACCACACTCTTTTGCTATCTCTGCAAGTTCACCACGTTCCGGGAGCTCTTCAAGCGTCTCTACAATACGCTCGCTCATCTCACGTGCCGCTTTGTTCGTAAAGGTAAGCGCCAATATTTTTGAAGCATCAGCCCCCTTAAAAAGCAAAGAGAGGTAACGCACAACTAGCATAAAGGTCTTCCCGCTGCCGGCACTTGCTTCATAGGCAAGATTATCTATAAACTGCACTACTCTCTCCCACACATAACTCTGTATTCACAAAAGAGGCATGTTTTTGTATCTTCACACTTCTCAAAGTTTATCTCTTCAACCATCAGCAGATCTTTTATATGCGATTTTAGCACCTCTATCTTCTCTTGCAGAAATGCTTCAGGCACTATCTTTGACTCTTTTAGATCATAAAATGCACACCCCTGTACATTTCCGAGTCCACCTGCCAAAAGGTAGTAAAACTCCAGTTGAAAGTCTGTTGCATCCATAAAATTGTTTTTATTGTTAAGCGTATATGAACCGGTCTTGTAGTCAAGCACCTCAATGAGATTCTCTTTTTTATCGACCCTGTCAATCTGACCGACTATCGTCATACCGCAAAAAGGCTCTTTGAAAAACTCTTCGGTTTTATAAACTTTCCAACCTTCATGAAAACGTCTAATCTCTTGGTGGACAAACATATCTAGTCGTTTTTTCTGCATAGCAACAAGGTATTTGTCAAGTTCACTACTGCCGCAAAACAGATCGAGGGCTGCGTCAATATCTCTTTTGAGCTCTTGTGCATCGCTGTAACTCTCTTTTTTTGAATATACTTCCTTGAGTGCTCTGTGTACCACATTGCCAATCTCATGCTCTGCAGGCATATCTTTTGGTATCTCATGGTTTTGAATATTTTTGACATATTTATAATAATACTTACGCTTGCAGCTCAAATAATTTTTCAATCTTGTTGCAGAAAGTTCTACATTTTGGAAGCTGTACTCTTGAATTATCTCCTCTTCAACCTGCTTTTTCTTTGTGACTTTATCAAAAAGAATATTTGCAAAATCACTTTCATTATGTTTATTATCTGTTTCAATGCCAAGCTGTTTTAAAAAGCGTGAAGCACTGCTTTGGCTTGAGTGCACATATGATATTGCCACCTCTTTAGAGCGTGACATAAGCATCTCGTAGTAGTGTTTTTGCAGATTTTCTCTATCACTCATCGTCGGAAGTTTTGCCATCTCTCGAATCTTGGTATTTAAAAACATATCTTTATCACTGCGTTTAGGAACGTTCTTATCATCAAAATCTATAATAACAACCGCATCAAAATGGACACTTCTTGTCTCTAGCACTCCCATAACAGTCACTTTACCGCCACGAACATCATCGAGTGTACGACTGCCAAGTCTCTGCATAAAAATCTTAAAGAGTGACTTCACACTCATATCCTGCATCAAAGGAAGCAGTTTTTCAAACTTATAGAGCTCCTCCTCATAAATTTTTATCTCCTGCTTCGTGCTGAATTCTTCTTTGATCTCCTGCATAAACGCAGTAAAATCAAGCTCAGAAACTTGCTTGTAATATATAGAGTGCAATCTCAGGTAGAGTCTATCGCCGACCCTCTCCAGCCGTGCTTCGTTCTCTTTTGAGTCCTGTTCTATTGCTTTAAGTGTTGCGTTTAGCTTTGTGTAGAGTTTTGTTGTACTGTAAGGCTCTCCCATTGCAAAGTTTAGATTTGCTTTATCATCAAAACTACGCAGCATTTGTGCCATAGCTTCATTTGGTAAAATTACGGCGATATTTTGCGCACTGTAACCCTTAGAGACAAACTCATATATTTTTTGCTTTACAAATGCGACCTGAAGGAGAGGTTCACTAAAACTCTGTGCAGTAATATTTTGCAGTTTTTTGCGTATATTTTTACTGATAATCTCACGAGAATTGAGTAAAAGCTCATAATCAAAGCCAACTTCAAGAGAGAAGCCTAGTTCATTAAGTTTATTCTGCATTTTTGTATTAAAACGTGTTGTACTCAGATGGATGATGATATCTGTAAACGCAGTTGCTTTCTCAAGTAGTTCAAGTTCAAAATTAGTCAGATACCCATCAAGATAGATTTGTACTTTTTTTTCATTTTTCAACGAGGCAGCATTAAAGTTGTAGAGTGTCGGTAAAAATATTCTATCTAAAAGTTTTCTCTCGTTGCAGAGCTTCTCATAACGTTTGTAAAGCTCTTGGAGGATTGTAATATGCTCTTCATACTCAGCATATACATCAGCAGAAGAAAGAAGTGAAATATCATATCTCTCAGCACTCAACTCTTCAAAAAATTTAAATATATAAGAGCTGTTTTTTACAAAGGTAAAGAAGTTTCTATCAATCTGTAACTCCGAAAACTCTTTAAAATCAGAAGCTTCAAGAAGTAACAGTGTTCTACTCTCCTCATCAAGATAACGATATCCCTCTACGACGCATAGTCTTGAGATAAAATCACTCATCGTAATATAAGATGGTAAAAAAAGGGTATGAGTGTCTGTAGTAAGCTGCTCATGCCGGATGGCACGAGCAGAGGGAAGGACTATGGTTTGATCATCCATAGCTTAGTAGGTAGATGCCTCGCGTATGCTTCTATCATGAGTGATTCTTGTATCTGTTTTTACATCATAAAAACGGTAGTTGTCTCCGACTTTTACCTTGAGTATAAGATTCCATGCACCTGCTTTTGGAAACTTCACATCTGCAAAAGTATACAAACCATTATCTACCATCGGTTTGTTTAGCTTTTTATCAAACTCTTGCGTATCGGGACGACTTATAGCCAAAACCATCTCGGCACTGTCAACCGGTTTATCATCAACGGTAGTCAGTTTGTACTTCACATCACAACCACTCTCTTTAAGCTGTGGTGTTGCATAGACAAGCTTGTATTTTTTATCAAACGCAATCCGTTCATTGATCAGCTCATTTGCTCTGATATCTGCATCTTGATAGGATGTCATATATGCATCACTCTCTTGAATGTTTGCTTTACTTGTTACGATAACAGTAGCAACACAAAATCCAAAAACTAGCGTAATTGCTGCTCCAATAGCATAGGGCCAGAGTCTACCGCTACCACTCTTTGTATTCTTCATCTTTATGCCTTCTTTTATAAATAAGTCTTCTTATATACATAATAATAGCATATAAAACAAAACCATAGAAAAACAGTTTTACAAAAAATAGTGTTTCTTGGTTTGTATCACCAAAACCATGCTCCAGCTCTACATTTTTATTTTCTGCAATTTGCTGCGCAATATCCAAATAGCCATTAAACATTGCACCTGAATACTTTCCAAGTATCTCATGTTTTTTCGTTTTTGTACCCAAAAGCGGTAAAATTGTTCCACTGCTATGCGTCATAATATCTTTAAAATCATCCCAGTTTTTTGCATACATAACAGCCATTAAAAATGCCTGCACCTTCGATGCAACTGGACTTAAAACATCTTTTTTATCAAAATATTTATATAAAGAGCTGTCGTTTGCTAAAATATCAACCTGTGTGTTCATTTCAGAAAATGTAAGCAATATAGTAGGCTCTTTGAAGTTTGCAAGTATCTCTTTTTCATATCTTACAATATTCATATCATCTGGTAGTTCTCTAAGCATAAGCAGACGCAACGATATACCTGTTTTTCTATAGAGTTCACTTCCTAATGCTTCTACTTCTTCAGTAAATTTTGGATTATGAATAATTTCATCTTTATATAAATATTCTGCTAATAATTGTGATTGGAGTGTTACAATGAGGATGAGGGCATAAAGCCCTCTAGTTATAGAATTCAATAAAATCCCTTAACCAACGTAAAGATGATTTGGTGTTACCACCGCCCAAAGAGTATATGCGGCCATAAATAAAAGACCCCAAGCAATAATTTTTTCCATACTAATACTCCTTACTTCGCATCAACAACATGTTTGGCATTATCAGTGCTAAACATTTTGATTGATTTTTCATCTACTATCTTATAATAGTTTTCTGCATTTGCATGTTGCACACTCATTGCATTGACACTTAAAAAAGCTAATATAGCTAATAATAAAGCTGTTGCAATAAGTCCACCCGTTAAACCATTAAGAGCCCAAACACTTCTGTTTTCGTTCATGTTACTCTCCTTTACTCAAGCTCATTACATATGCAGCAATAGCTTCTTTTTGTTTCGCATTAAGTCTATCCATTGCTGGCATTTTACCAATTGCTCCAACTTTACCATTGTCAAGTAAATCCACAACTAGTTTCTGATTCCAAGTAGCAATATCTGGCGCAACAAAATCTTGACCTTTACCATCTGGTCCATGACAAGCAGCACATACATTAGCAAATACTTTTGCTCCTGCACTGTTAGTCTCTTTTAAACCACCTGCAACATAATTTGCAACTTCATCAATCTCTTTGTCTGTGATTAGAGCACCAGTTTCAGAGTTGAAAAGACCATTACGATCAGGCATTGGCATCTCTGTACCTAAAAGTTTGTTGTTTGAACCGTGGTTTACAACATATTTTACACTTTTAGCTGAGATTCTTTTGTTAAGGTCTGCTGCATCTACTTCATTGTTTCCATCTGCATTTAGACCATGACAAGCAACACACTCAACAAGATAAACTGATTCACCCATATCTACGAGTCTGTCACCCTTGATATTTGCATACTCTTTTTCAAATTTTGCATCATGAGCTGCAACATCTTCATTATACTCGCCGATTTGAGAGTAAGCATTTACTGGATAACCAGCTACAAAATACCACATACCCCAAATCATTGTACCTAAGAACATAATCGCCCAACCCATTGGCACAGGGTTCTTATATTCACCTATATTATCCCAAGACTCATCTGCCAACTCACCTGAAGCAGTATCAGTTTGCATTTGACGAACATACTTGATTACAACAAAAACTGTAATG
>CAZCMR010000093.1:0-5213 GCA_964499805.1 uncultured Sulfurimonas sp. | reverse complement strand
CAGATTTTCGTGCTGGTGATACTGTTCGTTTAGCAGTAACAATTAAAGAGGGTGACAAATCTCGTATTCAAGCATATGAAGGTGTATGTATTGCAAAACGTGGTCAAGGTACTGGTCAAACTATTACAGTACGAAAAATTGGTGCTAACGGTGTTGGAATTGAAAGAATTTTTCCAATTTACTCTGACTCAATTGAAGAGATAAAAGTAATCCGTCGCGGTCGTGTTCGTCGTGCGAAATTATTTTATCTTCGTGCACTTGCTGGTAAAAAAGCACGTATTAAAGAACTTAGAAGAAAGTAATTCTTCTGAGCTCTTTAGCTCAATATCTCCAATATTATTCCCCCTTTACACACTATAGCAATAGTGTAGATAAATTTTCCATCATTTTTTAACAAACTTCATCTATCCATAGTATAATAGTCCAAAATTGCTTTTTAGACACAGTGGAGTATTATGCAATATTTAAAAGATTTAGAATCTATTGTTAGGATTAACTCATATACAAAAAATAAACGTGGGGTTGATAGGGTTGGACTTCTGTTTGATAAGTGGTTGCAAGAATTAGGGTATCATGTAAATATACATAAACGTGATGAGATTGGCAATCACAGACACTATATAAGTAAAAAAAATCAACAAACAAAAAAATTACTGCTTTTAGGGCATTTGGATACTGTATTTCCAGAGGGTAAATTTGAAGAGTTTGATATTGACTCTGAATGGGTATATGGTCCGGGTGTATGTGATATGAAAGGCGGTAATATTGTTTTACTTGAAGCTCTAAAAGAAGTCGTCAAAGATGGAATAGAACTTCAAAATATAGATATACTTTTTGTGAGTGATGAAGAGAGCGGCAGTGATGATTCAAAATATTTAACGAGTGAACTTGCTAAAGATTATGATTATTGTTTTGTGTATGAGGCTGCCGGAAAAAATATGGAAGTTGTTACTGCAAGAAAAGGTGTAGGTACTTTTTTTATTGATATAGAAGGAAAGGCTGCACATGCAGGTAATCATTACAGTGATGGATATGATGCTAATCTTGAACTATCCTATAAACTGCAAGAGTTGGTTAAATTAACAGATTTAGAAAAAGGGACAACTGTTAATGTCGGGAAAGTAGAGGGGGGAATTGGTGCAAATACAATTTCACCTCATGCTCATTTGGTTTTTGAACTGCGTTATACAAATGGTGATGAAAAAGAGAGGGTATTAAACGCAATTGATAATATTGTAAAGACTTCCTATGTAATAGGCTCGAAAGCAAAATTGAGTGGTGGGATACAAAGAGATGTTATGGAGGAGAGAGAAGAATCACTGCGTTTAGTAGAGAATATTGGTCTTATCACATCACAAAAGATTCTTTATGAGTCAAGAGGCGGAGTAAGTGATGCAAATATTGTAAGTGCTTGCGGAGTAATAACACTAGATGGTTTTGGACCTTATGGTGATGGGGATCACACAGTTTATGAGAGGGCGAGTAAAAACAGTTTTGGAAGTCGGATTGAGTTGAGCAAAAAGCTTTTTAAATATTTTATAAAAAATGGTGATTTTATGAGAGGGGATAAAAATGGGAAATAGAAAAATTGGTATGTGGCTGTATAAAAACAGTGGTGGAGATAAAATAGGAAAAAAAATCATCAAGAAGCTGCAAGAGAGGGGTATTGAGACTTTAGATGATATTAACCTGCGTAATGCTATTGCAAAAAATGGGAATATTCTTTACAGAGGAGAGTCGCATTACGGTGAAAAACTCAATAAATTAGATCTCTTTTTCTCTTATAATGCAGGTGAGCAAACGCAGTATCAAATGTATCTTTATCAAGCACTCAACAGAATGATTCCTATGATCAACTCTTATGACTCTTTTGCATTAACAGAAGATAAGTTTCATACCTCATTTGTCTTGAGAAATCATGGTATAAAAACACCTGACTATAAACTGTGCCATAGAGATGATGGACATGAACTCAAAAAAATAATTAAAAAATGGGATAAGATGGTCTATAAACCAACAGATGGTTGGGGTGGAGTAGGCCTGACTAAAATAGAAAATGAAGCGAGTCTGGATATGCTGATGCCGTTTTTAAATCAGATGGATTTACGTTATTTTTATGTTGAAAAATTTATAGATTATGATAATACTGACTTTAGAGTTGATGTAGTAGATGGTCAATTTGTAGGTTGCTATGGAAGAAAAGCGAGCGGTACAGATTGGAGAACAAATGTAACCAGTGGTGGAAGTGTATTTATGCGCGAGGCAAATGATGAAATTATTGATGTGGCAATAAAGGCCTGTTTGTCTACAGGAGTAGATATAGGTGGAGTTGATATAATATATGATAGAGAAAAAGAGGAGTATATTGTCTTGGAGGTGAATGGAATTCCTGCGTTTGCAACTCCAGAACAAGAAAAACTAGGATTAGATTTTAATGATAAAAAGATAGATTTAATTGTTGATTTAATAGATAGAAAAACTAAAAAATAAGTGAAGTCATACTATTTTCAAGTATAATTGCACTCATATATTATTTTTAAGGCTTTAATTTGAGACAACAATATACTTCTTATTCTGAATGTGTGGAGTTTTTTAACTCTGCACAAAAAAACAATCCTGATCTTTTTAGAGTTGAAACGATTGGCAAAACATGGGAAGAGAGGGAGATAATTGCAGTTTCAATTACAAAAAATGTAGAGAAAAACCTGCAAAAACCTGCACTGTTTTATACCGGAACGATACATGCCCGAGAGTGGATTGGAATAGAACTATCACTGAGTTTTGCAAAATATATTTTAGAACATATTGAGTATGACCCTATGTTAAATGAAATTCTTGATAAAACAACTCTCTATATGGTTCCCTGTGCAAATCCGGATGGTTTTGAATACTCAAGAAATCATTTTGCTTTTTGGAGAAAAAACCGTAGAAAAAATCCAGATGGAAGTTATGGCGTTGATTTAAACAGAAATTTCAGTGTAGGTTTTACTCCAAATAAAAATACAACTTCCAATGTCTACTCGGGACCTGCTGCGTTTAGTGAACCAGAGACTGCAGCATTAAGAGATTTTGTACTTACTCATAAAAATATCACAATAGCACTTGATTATCACTCTCAAGGGAATGTTTTCTTTCCTGCACACAATTTTATACATGAGGATGCTGAAAATGCAGTGGATTTAAATCTTTTAGCCGGAAATATGGCTGAAGAGATTAGAAAAGAGTCTTCTCGTGAATATGGCATACACATGGGGAAACCGCCAGTACATTTGATTTCTGGCAGCGGACGAGAATTTTACTATTCCCAAGGGGCTCTCTCTTTGGTTGCTGAAGTAGGGACAAGAAACATTAGTGACTATCAAGAAAATATGAGTGAAAATATTCAAGAAAACATACCTGCGCTTATGATGGCATTATCAGAAGTAAATAACTACAGAAGAGATGATGCTTTACCTAGAGTGGAATATTTTATTGCCTCTACAATAGGTTCTAAAGAAGTTGAACTATCATGGGATTATACAGATGATGAAACAGTATATTTTGAGATATACCGTTCAAGTAAGTATAAAGGTTTTGCGCAGGCTTCAAATCGTATAGCGACAACAAAATTAAAAAAATATACAGATTTAAATTTAAAGAGCTCAACAAATTATTATTATTATATTCGTGCAGTTTGTAAAAGAAAAGATGTAAAGTCTCCATATGCTCAGATACTCTCTATTAGAACAAAACCTGCTGATAATATGTTTTCTAAAATTTTGTATCCTGTACCTAGCAAAATAGGCTATGTTGGAGAAAAAACAAAAAGAAATAAAGAACATTTTGGAAATAATTCCCTTTTTGTTGGACTATCCGAACAAAAAGGGGAGTGTCTTGGAGTATGTGGATTTGCATTAAACAGTATCCCTGAAAATGCAGTTTTAACAGAAGCAAAAATATCTTTTTATCCTATGAACAGAGTTGGCGTTCAGGTTGAAAAGTATGGAGAGTGGCGTGTTGGTCAGATGGATGAGAGAACTATTGACAATATTGATAGTTTCGAAGACATTAAAAATGCGAAGATGCTCTCTTATATAGACAGACCTACAAGCTCACATCAGTTATCTCAAGGTGTTTGGAGAACATATCGCTTTGCCGCACAGGAGTTAAAAGTTTTACAGAAGTCCTTGAAAAGAAGAGAAGCATTTTTTAGAATGGAAGGGCCAAATTCTTTACCGTTGGATAGGGCTTCGCAGTTAATGCAATGGGATATAGGATATGGAAAATTCAGTGGTGGGTTGACCTATAGGCCAAAACTGGATATTTCATATACTATCAAAGAAGCAAAACTGGATATAGAGTCTTCATCAGAATTCACAATCAGTGTGGATAATTTTAGAGATGATACTCTTGTATCAGGATTTGATAAAAATGGTATGAAAAAATATGCTTGTATAGAATTTGATTTGTTAAATCTTCCGGATTTAGAAAATACAGTATTTTCAGATGCATATATAGATATTGAAGCAGCTGTTATTAATTCTAAAGAGAACAGTTTACGTTTTCATGTCGAATTGGTTGAACCGATTATGGGTGAAATAACATATGAAAAAATTAAAAATCGAAATGTTATAGAGAGAGTTGGCTATGATGTGAGTACACTTGATGTTAAAACATCTAAAAAGCAGAGATTTGTTTTTGACACATATACTTTAGAACAGCTTATTGAAATGTCTAAAACACAAACTAAAGCAATGTTCGTTTTATCGGCTTCGTCTGAAAAAGAGTATACGAAATCAGTAGATATAAATTGGATTGATAAAAAACATATTAATAAACCAACATTAAGCCTAGATTATATACGAAAACGTAAAAATGCTCCAAAACAGGTTGAAAATTTAATAACAAAAATTGAAGAGGGAATGATTAAGCTACTATGGGATAATCCAGATGATGATGGTTACAAAGGTGCAATTGTTGTAAAAAATAGATTTAGAGTTCCATGTAGTCCTTATGATGGACAAAAATTATATGGTGGCAACGATAATTATACTTATGATAATTTTGGTGATATTGATGTACACAAATATTATGCTGTTTTTTCATATGATGATGTTCCAAATTTCTCACAACCAGTATATATAGAAGTAAATAATTAGAACTCTGTTTTTAAACAGAGTTCCATAAAAAGTAATAAAATAGTAACTTTTTAAATTCTTTCCAACTCTCCCCAA
>CAZCMR010000092.1:0-5225 GCA_964499805.1 uncultured Sulfurimonas sp. | reverse complement strand
TGTCGGCATCGAATTTGAGCCAGAATTATAGTGCAAAACAATTTCAATGTCAAGGGTTTTTAGCCAAAATGTATAATTTCTCCATTTTTTACTATATTTACCTCTACTTGAGCCCTAAAATCAGCTATTTCACTTTTAATTTTTTCCTCATATTCTATTTTTAAATGATTCACAAAGATAGAAATATCATCTCTATTTAACTTTTTTAACTCTGTAAAAAGAAGTTTTGGTGTTAAATGTTTACTCTGAAGTGCCAATTTTTTCATTTTTGAACTAAATGAACACTCTACAATTAAACTTTTTATCTCTTTTGAGTCATTTATAATCTCCAAAGCATTTGAAAGTGACAGTGTGTCTGAAGTAATCATCACACCTTTGTTGTGTTTCATATAAATATATCCACAACTCTCGACACTGTGATTTGTTTGAAATGCTGTGATATGTTCTTCATTTGAAAGCATATATTTTTTATTTATCTCTATAGGAATATAACGCACTGCATAATTCTTTTGATCTTTTAATCTTATATTAGAAAAATCAGGCCAGATGATATCATTTAAAAAATGTTCTTTCACTGCGTTTAGTGTTTGGGGAAGTCCAAAAATATTTAATGTTTTGGTGCGCATCATATAATAGTCATCTAATATATAAGCAATATCGACAATATGATCCAAATGGGAGTGTGTTAGATAGATATTCTCAATCGCTATACTTTGTGGACCAAGAGCATCTTTTAAATTTCCAGCATCAATGACTGTATTCTCATTGAGATAAAAAGAGCTTTGACCTAAAAATTTTATTTCATATCCATTCATGACAACTGCTCTTCTTTGCTGTTTTTATGCATTATATCATTAATGGTCTCTTACTTCGATATAATTGCGTTTATATATTTCTAAAGGTATTTAACAATGTTAAAGATACTGTTCTCTCCATCAGAAGGTAAACGCAGTGGCGGAGATGCTGCACAAAAAGATATATTTGGTGCGCTAAACGCAAGAGATGAGATTTTAAAAGCATATAATGAAATAGTTCTCAGCAAAAACGAAGAAGATATAAAAAAACTTTTCGGTTTTAAAAAGTTCTCCGAATGTGAGCCTTATATATGTAATCTGTTTGATTCACCTTTGATGATGGCTGTTGAGAGATACCAAGGAGTTGCATATGATTATCTCAAATACAGTGAACTTGACAATGCAGCACAAGATTACCTGCAAAATAATCTTATCATCTTCTCTAATCTTTACGGTCCTCTGCTTGGTGGCGATGTAATAGCCAACTATAAAGTAAAGCAAGGGAACAAGATCGGAAATATTGCTCCAGAAAAGTTTTACAAAGAACGTTTCAGCTATCAACTTGATCTCTATCTTGCTTCAGATGAGATTTTGGATCTGCGTGCAGGATATTATGATAAATTTTATAAAAGCACTAAACCCTACACAACACTGAAATTTTTAAAGAACGGTAAAACAGTAAGCCACTGGGCAAAAGCCTACAGAGGAATAGTCCTTCGTGAAATAGCAAAACATAACATAACAACAATGCAAGAGTTTATGAAACTTGAGATAGATACTCTAAGTGTCCAAGAGATCAAAGTCATAAAGAACAAAACAGAAATTATCTACAATATAGTAGAGTAAGGAATATCAAATGCAAGACTCACAAGAGTACAAAACAAAAAAAGCTTTTTTTGAAAAGATTATTACACTTTACGGCCGTAATGTCGTTGTGGAGATGCTCCAGGATAAAACCATAGATATACACAAACTCCATATGGCCAACTCTAACAAGCCTGACGGTGCCATCAAGAAGATACTGCGTTTAGCAAAAGACAGAAATATAGAAATAACACATCATGACAAAAATACGCTCTCTCGCATAAGTAAAAATGCAAAACAGGATCAGGGTGTTGCCATAGATATTATCTCTCAAACATATCTAAACGCAGCAGAGTTGATAGAGAAAGACTCCTACCGTCTTATTGCACTTGACAGCATTCAAAACCCTCAAAACCTTGGAATGATAATACGCTCATGTGCTGCAGGCAATGTTGATGGTATCATTTTGCCAAAAAAATCATCAGCAAAAATCTCTCCACTTGTTGTCAAGGCAAGTGCGGGAACACTTTTCAAACTTCCCATCTACTTTTGTAACACACTTGATGAAATACTCCCAAAAATCAATGATGCAAAAATATATGCGCTCTCTTCCCATGCGAGTGAGAGTATCTATAATGTAAAAGAGTCACAAAAGAGCATCTATGTACTCGGAAATGAAAGTGAAGGGGTAAGCAAAGAGGTAGAAACTCTTTGCAATGATGCCATCTCCATTCCGATGAACAGAGATGTAGAGTCACTCAACGTTGCAGTCACAGCTGCACTCATTGCGTTTATGAGAGCATAATGCTGTATGGGCGTTCTATCTCGCGTACAACCTCATCAACACTCATATGACGTGATTTACGCAAAAACTCTCTGCCGTCTAAAAATACCAGTACGGTAGGAATAGCAAATACACTGTAGTGTGCTGCTATCTCCTGCTCTATAGATGTGTCGATACTGACAATCTTGAACTCTTTAAAATTCCCCTCTATAGCTTCAAGCAACTTTGGTTTAAGCGCATGACAAACATTACAGGTGGGAGCTGAGAAGTAGAGCATCACTGCCGGATTTTCTTTTATTATTTTTTCTATATCTTCTATTGTATTCATGGTGAAATTATACTGTATAATTTCACCATGAGTTCAATAATTTTTAGTATTTTAAGTATCTATATATTTATAGTAATGGGTTATATTGCCAAACGCAGCTTCAAAGAGCAGATCGATGACAGGACTATTACTCTGCTAAATGTCTATTTTCTACAGGTCTTTTTAACATTTTGGGGTCTTTTACTGCATCCTGTAGACATTACCCTGCTCTATGCACCATCTATCTATCTTGTAATTGTCATTATAGCCCTTATCTTCTCTGCACTCTTTGCATCACATCTTTTCAAACACAAAAAAGAGTACTCCATTGCGATGGTTGCGGCCCTCATCGGCAATACCGGTAATCTGGGTATCCCTCTCAATATCGCTATTTTTGGAGAAGCCTCCATTCCCTATACAACTGTTGTAAATCTGATGAATGTATTTGTCGTCTATACGATTGGCGTATATTTTTATTCTCGTGGAAGTTTCAGTGTAAAAGAGTCTTTGAAAAATATCATTAAACTTCCCATTCTTTGGGCTGCATTAATTGCCATAACACTCAGCGTATATGGATACAGACCAAGTGATACGATTATGAATATGCTGATGATGGGAGCCTATGCTTCTATGACAATGCAGCTTTTTTTATTTGGTATATACCTTTATGGTACAAAAATAAATCAGATAAACAAAACACTTATCTCATGGGTACTGAGTTTTAAATTTCTTCTGCTGCCACTTATTGCTTTTGTTGTTCTTTATAACACAGAACTTGATTCTATGATAAAAGGTATCATCTTTATAGAGCTTATTATGCCATTAGCAGTTGCCAATGTCAATCTGGCATCTCTTTATAACTGCCGACCAAAAGTTGTCACTGCCTTGGTGCTAATCAGCTCCTTTTTATTTCTTGGCATTATCCTTGCAGGAATCAAGGCACTTGATTATCTTTAAAACATAAAAGAATAGGAAAATCCACCAAATGTATCTAAAGAGTTTTGCTGTTTGCTGTAAGGTGATTGAGATTGGTAAAAAAATGTAAATTTATGTGCATTGTAATACAAATCTATACCGGCATATACAGAAGCATTTAGTGTGTTTTTATCAAGATTGTACCCTTCATCTTTTGCTTCTTTAAGTATATATGAGTATGCTAAGACTTCTGCATTTATTCCGGCTGAAAGTGCCCATCCAAACCATTTGTGTTTTCCATCGATTTGCAAAATAGATGCTTCTTCTTTTAGGTAAGGGTAATGTAGATTAAAATTTTGAATGTAATTTTTCCCTATACGAAACATACTGCTTCCAAAAACATTAGTAGAAAAATTCCCCGCTTCAACTCCGGCTTGATTAAACCAGTCCATATCAAACTCTCGAAAATTATTTTTTTGCCAGCTTATCTCCCCATATTTAAAAAGAAGATTTAGTGTATATTGTGTTGCAAGCTGTGTATCCCAGCCTTGAATTTTTTTATTGCCTATAATCTTGTGAAAACCATTTTGTACAAATTTACAACCGGCCTCTTTTCCAACAACGCCAATCTCTATTCTGTATTCATAAAAACTTTGCTTGTTATATTTGAAAAGATAAGCCGATATACCCAAGTAACCTGCATAGGGAATATCATCATACTGAGGTGTCGTCAGACTTTTATCTGAAGGTGTTATCATAATTTGATTTATACTCAAACCAGTTGTGTAATTTTCCAAACTATTTCCAAAGGGGAGTTTTTTTGCAAGCGCAGTAAGCTTTAAACTGTCGTCCCCGAGTCTAGTCGGATCATTCAACCAACTCAACGCAATACCGTTTGTAAAATGTCTATCCGTACCTGCAAAAACATCATTGTAAAACAAAAATGCAAACTGATCGGCTTTAAGTATTGTCGAAAATACAAAAGCCAACCATATGATTTTTTGTTTCACTTAGAATTTTCCTTTCTTAAAAATAGAGTAGATAAGCACCATTCCCATAAAAACGGCCGTTACAAATCCAGCTAGCCCTAAAACAGGAATACCAAAAAGCAGTGGTGGTGTTTTAGCAAGAAGCAACAACGAAGAGCCGATTAAAATAGCTGCGATCACCACAGCTATTGAGAGACGATTTAGTGACCTTTCCATACTCTCTTGTATATTTTCAAGCCCCATGTGCTGAAACTCTATTTTGAGTTTGCCGCTTTTCATCTTCTGTGTTATTGCTTTAATGTCCTGAGGAAACTGCATTAAAAAATCACCCAATTCTTTTGGTATTTCACCGACTTTGGAGAGAAATGCCATCAGTGAAAAGTTCTCTTTGTAAAACTGCATTACAAAAGGTTTGATTGCCACACTTGCATTAAAATCGGGATCTAGCTCTTTACCTACTCCCTCTATTGTCATCAAAGCCTTTACAAGCAGATAGTTGTTTTCTCTAAAATAGACTCTGTAGCGACTCATCAAAGCAACTATGTCATTTAAGAGATTTTTAATTTTTATATCTTTGAGCGAACCATAAAAATAGGTACGAATAACATCACCCATATCTTTGGCAAAGGCAT
>CAZCMR010000091.1:0-5344 GCA_964499805.1 uncultured Sulfurimonas sp. | reverse complement strand
AGTCCATTACCCCACATATGCATCTTTTTTGCCATAACCAGGTCATACTCAGGCAGTACATCAATATAATTCGGAGCACGAAACTCAAACTTTTCTAAAAGTTCTTTTGTTGCTTCAACATCCATCGTCCCCTTCTCTTGCATGATGATGATATCTGCTGTGTTGGCAAGTGTCGTATATGCTATGCGTAAGAGGAGTTCAGGGTTTTTGTGTTGAGTGAAGATATCTTTGAAAATTACAAGATCGTTATCTCGGGGCAGCGCTCGAAACGGGGTATTTTGCTTTGTTATAAACTGCACTTTTGCATCGGAGAGTTCTGCTGCAAGCTCATACTCTTTCTCAGAGTAGATTGCTAAACGCAGCTCACCCTCCACCCCTTTTATCAGCTCATTGAGAGCGAATGTTGTTTCATCTATGATAGATGTAACTTGAAGATAGTGGTTTCCAGGTAAAGGATTAAAAAGTTCTAAAAACTGTTCTAAATTCATCTTAATAAGCTAAATCATGCAGCTCACGAAATAAAAAAGCTTCTACTATCTCATCTATCGTTTTTTGTGTATGTGCGACAAGAACAATCATGGACATATTTATAAAATCCATCACGGGTTCACCGTCACTCTGCACCACTACGGCCTCCGGCCAAGCTTCAAAACCATCATAGGTATCAGCATGTAAAACCTCTACAAGCTCACCCTCTTCTATGCGTAACTCAGCCCATGTTTTTGCTTCTAATACAGGTGTGATTTTCGCTTCTTGGACATCTGTCGAGTCCATTGGTACTACTACCAACATTATTTATTTATCTCTTTTAACTTTTTTTTACTAAGTTTTAACTTCTCATTGTCCATTACACCTATCTTATGGCTAAGGACATCAGAGGCTATTTTTTTTGCATTTTTAAGGGAGTGCATTTTATATGTTCCACATTGGTAAATGTTTAACTCTGGAATATCTTTTTTACTTTTTACTTTCAGTACGTCTTGCATAGATTTTTTCCAAGCTTTCGCTACTTTTTTCTCATCGGGGGTACCGATAACTGACATATAAAAACCGGTACGGCATCCCATAGGAGAGAGGTCGATTATCTCTACGTCTTTAGAGTTAAGATGCTCTCTCATAAAACCTGCGAAGAGATGTTCTAGGGTATGAATACCACGCCCGTCCATCTTCTCTTTGTTTGGTTTGTAAAAACGCAGATCATACACTGTAATTTTATCCCCCGATGGTGTTTTCATCGTTTTTGCTTTTCGTACAGCCGGTGCCGGCATAATAGTATGGTCAACTGTGAAAGAGTCTAGTAGTGGCATAGTAAATTCCTTAATTTTTATTTCATAATTGCCTGTATTTTACCAAAAAAGCTTGATGCTAAATTGAAGTAAAAAAGATAACTTCAATCACTTTGACATTTTAACGCAATCTCTTCCTGCTAATTTGGCTTTATAAAGAGCTTCGTCTGCTTCAATCAACATCTCATCAAAAGATTTATCTCTCGTTGCATCTGCGTTCACGCCTATAGAAACAGTTATGTGACAGACTATATCTTTATAGATGATGGGTTCATATTTTACTTTTTTTCTGATTCGCTCTGCAAATTCCAAACTTTGTTTATGATTTAATGTCGTTGTATAGACTAAAAACTCTTCTCCGCCATAACGGATTATTGAATCTTCATTTCGTATTAGACTCTCGATGCGTCTTGCAACTTCTTGCAAAATATAATCACCGGCAACATGTCCATAGGTATCATTTACATCCTTAAACAGGTCAATATCAATCATAAAAAGCTGGTAAGAACGAGATAATTTTTTTATGACAACGTCATAAAGATATTTTCTGTTGTAGACCTGTGTAAGTGGGTCTCTGTAACTATCATAGTATTTACGCCTGAAATAGAGTGTCAACAGATAAAGCAGTGCAAAAAACGCAATACTTAAAAACATCAACCAAAAAAAGAAATGGGTAAAATCCTGTAATTTTTTCTCCATATTTATATCTAGTTGATGAGAGATATCAGCCCCTATCAAAGCAACAGTCTGATTATTTTCTACTATTGGGTAGATAATAGTAATCCATAAATCTTTATTTTTTGTATGGTAAAACATTTGTGGTTTTTTACTTTCATAGCATCTGTTCCAGCCATTTCCAAGTGGATCAAAAGGCTCAAAAATATTGGCTCGTTTTTTCAGATCTTGTTCGCTGTCAAGTAAAAAGTAGTACTCATTATCTCTCTTTTTTGCAACAACAAACAGATTTTGAATTGTAGAGATACGAATCAGATTCATCATATCTTCAAAATTTCTGCGTAAAGTTTTCTCTTTTATAACTGTTTGTAAAAAATGATTATCTGTATCATTTAAAAAAATCTTCTCTAGTTCTTTAAATGTCTCAAAATGGAAGTAGATAATCTTTTCATTTAAACTTTTTGTAGTTTCATGCAGTGTATCATTATATTTACTGTAGGAAAGACTCCCTACAAATAGTATAAATACAATTATTATACCTAGCTGTACGAATCCGATTTTTATCTTTTTATTAGTCGTTTGTTGAGACAAATTTAGACAACTCCCCTGTTACATGTAGATGAAAAGACCTCAGTCGTTTCTCTGAGAAACGAATTGTCGGTCTCCCTTTTTGCCAGAAAAAGACCCCAACAGCAGTTGGCGTATGCAGATAATCATAATAGCTAAATACTATTGTGGGTTTTTGACAAGAGTTATTGACTTCATCTTTTGCCAAAACAAAATCACATTTTGTACAATCTTCTACAATATGTATAAAACGTGAGTCTTTCAACTCATCTACCAATACTTTGTTCTTAGAATAGACTGCTATCTCTTGATGCTTAGATATACTGTGGAGTATTTTTTTAAGTATCAGCCCCTCCCATTCATTATTGGAGGCATAGAGAGTAGTACATATGAGTAGAGTGCTTATAAAAACTATTATTTTCAAAAGTCATACTCCACACCAATAGTTACACTCCTGTCTATAGGGGATATATAAAGCGATTTTATTTCTGGCGTAAAGCCAACCAAGTTTACATAATCATACTTACTTTTTGCAGCACTGTTAAAGATATTGGTACCTTTTAACGTAAAGATAAGTGAAGGTTTTGCTTTAAATCTGACTCCTGTATTAAACTGTATACCATCTATCTCCGAATCATCTAAATGATGATAATCAGCCTCATTATAAAAATCAAATTTATTCCAACTATTTAGAAGTCTTACAAAACCACCCTCTACACGACTGTAATTTCCATTTATATTATTATGATATTTATTTATAAAATACATAGATTTCAAACTGTTAAATGGATTAAAATCATAGTCATATTTAAGACTTATACTGTGATTGCCATAATATTTTGGAGAGCCTTGCTTTCTTGTTAAAGATGGGTTTTCATTTTCCAGATACTCATAACAAAGCCCTACTTTATGGCTTCCGATACTTTTTATATACTCTGCAGAATAGTCTCTAATCCTCAAAAACTCTATCTTCGTCTGTGAAGTAAAATCCAAGACATACTGTTCTGTGGGTAACTCCATTTGTGAAGCAAAAGCTTTAAAAACATCTGTTTGAGATGTCACAATATAGCCTATACGAAACTGCAGTGTATTAAATACCTTAGCCATTTTATCTGATTTACTGTTATAGTGATTGTATTTTGCAGATGCGGTGATTATCTGATTTTTATAAAGCGAGTAATCATCTTGAATATATCCGGATAAAATTTGATTATTTACATAATCAGGGTTATCATCTCGTACACCATTGTTATAGGCAACAACACCATGCAACACTCTTTTGCTATACTCTGAACCAATTATGAAATGGTGTTGTTGATAAAATGTATCTTTTTCTAATTTGGCACTATAGGTATCATCAATACTATCTGAAACCAAACTGTCTTTTTGTGCACTAAGGAGCTTTATTGCATTGTCAGTCCAGATAGTACCATCCATATTTAAGTTGATATGCCCGTTTACTCGAATGAAAGTAAAGGAAAATTTTAATGAGTCATCATCTAAAAAGGTCATAGTTGTACTTATACGCTTAAGCAAATAATCTATATCACCATCATTAGGCGTTGCAAACATACTCAAAGATAAAAAAGGATCCATTTTATGATCAAGAATCTCAGCACCAAAATCTATATTTTTATAACGGACACTCATCAATGCGTGTTTGTCACTATAATCTCTAGAGAGAGTATGCCCTTCATGTTCATACTTCTCTCTATTTGCAGTTTTTTGACTAGCATAGAGATAATACTCTAGATCTTTTTCAACACCTGCATAGGAGATATTTTCATAATGACTTTTTCGTGAACCTGCATTTACTTCTAAATGCGTTCCTGCCTCACGACTGGGATCTTTTGAGTAAAGCTTAATGGTAACAGCAGAAAGACCTGTAGTAACATACGTAGAGGCACTTCCTTCGTAAATCTCTACATGATCAACAAAACCAAGTTCAATATTTCCATACAGGTACAAACCACTTCCGGCAAATGCAGAAGATATTTCATGGTCATTGATAAAAATCTTTACTATATCACTTGAGTAGAGATTCGGATCCGTATGTAAAACATCTGTCAGGCCAAGCATGTTTTCATCGTATCTAAAAGAGCGTAGAGAGTTAAGCAAATCACTCAGAGTATTAGCCTGCATACGCTCTAAATCATCACGAGTATATACTGTTAAGTGTCCTAATGCCTCATTCTTTGTTTTTTTAGAAAGGTCACTCTCTTTTCTATACAAATCCAACATTTGATCAATATCATACGCTGAGAGTGTATTAAAAAAAAGCACTCCTAATAAAAAAAATAATTTCATTCTAACTCTTCTGTATTTATATATTATATTTTATCTTAATGCCACTATTTAGGGCTTAAATTATAATAATTATCAAAAAAAAATTTATATACTGTAGATAAGTTTTATGTGAAGAAAAGAGGATATTTAAAGTTTTGAAAAGTAAGTTAATATTTCACCACAAAGGGTGAAATATCTAAAAACGGGGTAAAGAAAAAGAAAAGTTTGAGATTAAACTCTCGCTTCTTCTCTTTTGTTTAAGTATGCCCAGTTCGCATCTACACGTTCTTGCCACTCTTTGATTAAGTATTTATACTCATCTTTAAAGAGATGTTTAAAACGCCCTTGTGCCGCAAGATACTCTTCAACAGGTACTACATTTTTAGGTCTGTAAGTAATATTTAACTCATGACCGTCAATAATTTCATACAATGGAAACACTAATGAGTCAGTTGCTAAATCAGTAAGCATCATAGTATCTTTAGGGTCAAATTTCCACTCAGTTGTACAAGGTGAAACTGCATTGATAA
>CAZCMR010000090.1:0-5368 GCA_964499805.1 uncultured Sulfurimonas sp. | reverse complement strand
TATCTAACATAGCACCTCCTAAAAGTTGCGTGATTATACTATTATAAAATTGAAATGTTAGTTAAATGGAGTAAAATTTTAATTATTTATAAAAAATATTAGCAAAGATGTGAAATAAATTTAGCTAATTCATCTTCTGAGCGAAAAGAAAGATTCACGCTCTTATTAGAAATTTTATAGGAAAGTCCAATATCATCTAATTTATCCACTAATTTTGTAAAATCATAAGAATCTAATTTGGAAGTGCTCTTTTGTATCGCGGGAGTAGAGTTACTCTTCTCTTTAAGGCTTTTAACCATTACTTCTGCATCACGAACACTCAGCTTTTGCCCAATAATCGAATCCACAATCAATTGTTGCTGCTTTTCAGCTAGTCCTACAAGCATTTTTGCATGCCCGGCACTTATTTTTTTCTCTATCAGTGCTTTTTTTGTCTTTTCAGACAACTGTAGTAAACGCAGTGTATTTGTAATATGCGCCCGACTTTTATGTATCATAGCAGAGAGCTCTTCATGTGTCAATTCATGAAGTTTAAGAAGCTCATTATATGCCTCAGCAAGCTCAACAGAATTCAATTCCTCTCTTTGAATATTTTCAATCAAAGCGAACTGACGCATCTTATATTCATCACTATTAAGCACTATTGCTCTTATAACCTTCATTTTCGCTAGTTTTGAAGCACGAAATCTTCTTTCACCTGCAATCAATATATAGCCATCAATATCTTCACTGACAACTACTGGCTGAAGCAGACCATCATTTTTTATGGATTCTGAAAGTTCCTGCAGAGACTCTTCATTAAATGATTTTCTAGGTTGAAAAGGGTTAGGTCTAATCTCTTTTAGTGGTATTTCTAAAACTGCATCACGCTGAGACCCTTCATTATCATACGCTTCATCCATCTCTCCAAAAAGAGCATCAAGACCTCTTCCCAATTTTTGACTTTTCACGTAAAAAGCTCCTTGTAAAACTAAGTACTTATTTAATTATAGCTTGTGCTAAATGCTGATAGGCAATTGAGCCTGTTGATTTTACATCATATAGAATTGCCGGTTTACCAAAAGACGGTGACTCCGCAAGTTTCACATTACGAGGTACTACAATATACTTGTCACTCTCATCTTTAAAAAGTTTTCCTTTAAAGTGTTGACGCAAATCTGCGAAAACCTGTTTAGAGAGGTTGTTTTGTGAAGAAAACATCGTTGGTAAGAAACCTTTTACCGCTAATTTTGGATTAATTGATTTTCTCACCAATTTTACTGTATTTAAAAGCTGTGCCAAACCTTCAAGTGCAAAAAACTCACACTGTATTGGAATTATTACTGAATTTGCAGCTGAGAGTGCATTTATTGTCATCGGACCTAAAGCCGGAGGTGAATCGATAATAATATAATCATAATCTTTTTGAACATTTGCTATAGCTTTTTTTAGAACCAACTCGCGTCCTTTTGCTTTATCTGCATCATAGTACTCTTTTTCGATCCCAACCAAGCCGATATTTGAAGGGGCTAAGTGCAGTGTCGGCAAATCAGATTTTAAAATAATATCTTTCAATTTTTTCGTCCCGATAAGAACGTGATAAATATTGAACTCATAATCATTTCTATGAAAGCCCAAAGATGTTGTAGCGTTTGCCTGTGGATCCGAGTCAATCAAAAGAACTTTTTTTTCCGCAACAGCAAGTGAAGCAGCTAAATTTACAGCAGTAGTAGTTTTACCTACTCCGCCCTTTTGATTTGCAATTACAATTATTTCACTCATCGTCTGCTATACATCCTCTCACCATCAATACTTATACTTCCGTCATCTTCGAGTTTTACTGAATCAAGTAAAATTCTTTGACCATCTTTATGTGTAAAAAATTCTTTGTTTGTATCAAATTCTAGCTTATATTTACTAAAAACTTGCTTCCATAAAAAACTTTTTTCAAGATTTAGAAAATAACTCCTTAATAAACTTTTCTTATCAATCTCTATATCCAGCTTTGCAAACTCTTTTGTAGCAAAAAGCAAATTTATTCCAACACCACAAATCATCGTCTCATCTACGACTGTTGTTATCATTCCACCAATTTTTTTTCCATCGAGATAAAAGTCATTAGGCCACTTTAAAACTGTTTTTGAACCAAACGCAGTAAGTGTTTCCTTTAAAATAAATGCAAAATAGATAGATGCCGACTCCATTTTTAAATCATTTGGCAGATCTTTTATGGGTATTGCAAATGAGAGGAAGAGATTACCCTCTTGTGAAATCCAGCTGTTATTTCTACTTCCGATTCCTTCTGTTTGTACCTTTGCTACAATAGCAATAGGAGCTTTTAATTGTTTAGTTTTTATTAGTTTTTTAAGATAAAGTTGTGTTGAGGGTATCGAATTAAGATAGATAGTCTTCAATACCAACTCTTTTACCATTTATATAAGAGAGGATATCCATCTCTTTTTTGGAGTTTGGTTGCACTCGATAAATTCGTACTGCTCCAAGATTACATGAGACGACTATACTCTCTTTATCAATTAGTATGATTTTACCTGCTTGAGGATATTTTATCTCTTGATTTTCTAAAGAGATTTTTTTTAACTTTAGTCCACTAGAGAGGTATATCCCCGGCCAAGGTGTAAATGCACGGTACTTGTTATATAACTCCTGAGCATCATTAAAATTCACTTCACCGTCAGCTTTTGTTATTTTTTTACAATGTGTTGCCTTAGACTCATCTTGTTTTATAGGTGTTAAAGCAGAAAAGTTTTTTAAAACATCAATAGTTAAATCTACAGCAACATCTCTTAAACGATTAAAAAGTTCCTCTACCATTTCATCCCCTGAAACAGTAATCGTTTGAATTTTCAAGATATCTCCTGTATCCAAACCTTCATCCATAAGCATTGCCGTAACACCTGTTTTTGTATCTCCATTTAGCAATGTTTGCTGTATTGGACTTGCCCCTCTATATTGCGGTAAAATAGAAGCATGTAGATTAATGCAAGGAGCATATTCTAAAATCTCTTTAGGTAATATTTGTCCGTATGCTGCAACAACAATATAGTCACATGGGATTTTTTTTAATTCATTTATAGTTTCTGTATCTCGTAGTCTCGTAGGTTGATAAACTGATAGATTATGCTCGTTTGCCACTACTTTAACAGGTGGTGGAGTCATTACTTTTTTACGTCCAACCGGTTTATCAGGTTGTGTATAAACAGCAACTACATTTATATCATCACTTTCTATAAGTTTTTGTAAAATTTTCTGAGCATAATCCGGAGTTCCCATAAATATTACATTCATATTACACCTTTTTTAGTAAAAATAGTTCCACCCTCATGCTTATTATCAAGCATAAGACTTCGTACTGCACTCAAATCAAAACCACTTGCCAAGAACATCTCTTTATCTGCGTTTAAAAGATAGTTTGCCGCTTTTAGTTTTGTAACAATACCACCTGTTGCAAAGATATTATGAGGAGTAACATCTTTTTGTAACTCCTCTTCACTTATAACAGAGACTCTTTTAAGAACTTTAGCCTGTTTATTTTCACGGGGATCACTATCATAATATGCATCAATGTCTGAGAGTATGATTAACATGTCAGAATCTGTATGTTTTGTAATATATGCAGAGAGTTGATCATTGTCACCAACTTCTAGTTCATCAGTTGCTGTTGCATCATTTTCATTAACAATCGGTATAACACCATTTTGGATAAGTGTCTCTACCGTTGCTTTGACTCTTTTTATATCATCATCTTTTTTTAAGTTTGCCGCAGTTACAAGAACCTGAGCAATAACACGTTCATATTTTGCAAATTTTTTCGTATATTTATGCATCAAGATGGGTTGGCCAATAGCGGCTAAAGCCTGCTTATTTGCTAAAACACTTCTATCTAGTTTTAATTTTGTATAACCACCTGCCACAGCACCCGAAGAGACTAATATAACTTCATATTTTTCTCGAAGTTCCGCTAAAAAATCAACTAGCGCCTGCATTCTCTCAAGTGCAATTTCACCATCTTGTGTTAGAACTGCACTGCCGACTTTAACTACAACACGTTTCATTTTTTATTTTCTACTTTGTTGTACCAAATTAAACAGTGAGTATTTCAATGGCTCAATATTTTTATTGATTGCCGAAGAAATAGGTACGATAAAATAAGGTTCATTGATATCATATCCTAATGTTTCATCAACACTCTCTTGAATAAAATAAGGAATATTTGTATCAAAATTAAATTCGCTATTTTGTGTAGGTGTAAGCCCTAACATTCTAATAAAACTATCAACTTTTTCCTGTAGCTCTTCTGGTGGTACAATATCAACACGTGTAAGTGCAATCGCATATCTTGATGAACCGAGTTTATCAGAAAAAGAGGCAACCTCATTTTTAAGCGTTTCAATCTGCTCTTTTAAATCTCTATAAGAAGCTAAATCAACCATAAAAAGTAAAGTCTTTGTTCTCTCAATATGGCGTAAAAATTGAATTCCCAATCCTTTACCTTCATGAGCTCCACCAATAATTCCAGGAATATCTGCCATCACAAATGACTCATAATCTCCAATATTTACCTGTCCTAACTTTGGAGTAAGTGTTGTAAACTCATAATTTGCAATCTCCGGACGAGCATTTGAAACAGTTGATATAAGTGTAGATTTACCAACATTTGGAAAACCAACTAATCCTACATCAGCAATTAGTTTCAAATCAAGTTTGATTTTACGCGTTTCTCCCTTTTCACCCGGCTGTGCATAGGTAGGTCTTTGATTGGTAGGAGATTTAAAGTGAGTATTTCCAAGTCCACCCTTGCCACCTTGTAAAAACTTCACCTCTTGTCCATGTGTGAGCATATCAAAAAGAACTTCTCCACTCTCCTGGTCTACTACTTGTGTTCCGGGCGGAACGATTATCACCTTCTTTGCACCTGATTTTCCAGTCATATTTGAGCCCTCACCAGGCTTACCATTGTCTGCTTTTATATGCATTTTTCTTTGAAAATGAGAGAGCGTGTGTGTGTTGTTGTCACATTTGAACCAGATGTCTCCACCTTTACCGCCGTCTCCACCGTTTGGACCACCATTGAGTACAAACTTTTCGCGACGAAATGCCACACACCCTTGTCCACCTTTTCCTGATGAGACTGTTAATTCGACACTATCTGTAAACATTATTTTTATCCTTGGTTAAATACTTAAAAATATACTATTATTACAATAGATAAATTATTAAATATTTGTATTTATATTTGTTTGGAAATATTTCCGGAAGAAAGAAAAATGTTTGAGCAAAAAGCCCAAACAGTTGTAGAATTATGCAGCAGGTATAATTGAAACTTGTTGACGTTTTTTATCTTTTCTTTCAAACGCAACAACACCATCAA
>CAZCMR010000089.1:0-5577 GCA_964499805.1 uncultured Sulfurimonas sp. | reverse complement strand
AATTTTGGATGAAACAGGGGTGTAATATTGTACAGCCTTATGATATTCCAGCAGGGGCTGGAACATTCCACCCTGCTACTTTTCTTCGCTCACTTGACTCAACTCCATGGGCGACTGCCTATGTGGCACCCTCTCGCCGTCCAACAGATGGGAGATATGGAGAAAATCCAAACAGACTTGGTTCATACTATCAGTTTCAGGCTATCATTAAACCATCCCCTGATAATATTCAGGAGTTGTATCTGCAGTCTTTGGAGTATCTGGGACTTGATGTTAGTAAACATGATATCCGTTTTATCGAAGATAACTGGGAATCACCTACACTTGGCGCATGGGGACTTGGCTGGGAAGTATGGCTCAACGGTATGGAAGTAACACAATTTACCTACTTCCAGCAAGTAGGTGGGATAGAGTGTAAACCGGTTACTGCAGAGATCACTTACGGAACTGAACGTCTGGCAATGTACCTTCAAGGTGTTGATACTGTTTTTGACATCGTTTGGAATGTCGATGCACAGGGTAACAAAACACTCTATAAAGATGTTCATAAAGAGAGTGAAATTGAGTTTTCAAAATATAATTTTGAGGTGGCAGATACAGAGATGCTTTTTGCTGATTTTAATGCAAAAAGTGAGGAGTGCCTCAAAACATTAGAGGCCGGGCTTCCTCTCCCTGCATATGATCTGTGTATGCTTGCTTCAAACACTTTTAATGTACTCGATGCAAGAAAAGCGATCTCTCAAACTGAGAGACAAAACTACATCTTAAAGATCCGTGAACTCTCACGCGGCTGTGCAGAGCTCTACAAAGCACAAGAAGCAGAGCGTTTAAAGAGAGTAAACGCATAAACTTATAATAATATTGCATTTTGCAATGTTATTGAACGTAAACGCAGTTGTGTAGTATAGTTTATAAATTGAATTTTATGAGGATACTATGAAACTGTCACATCCGTTAAATCTCTCAACACAAGATGAAGAGAAATTCAAAAAACTGGGCATCAGCTCATTTTTGGAACTTGCACTCTTAATTCCTCACTCATACGAAGATTATATACTCCACCAAGAACTGCTTCCTCAAAAGCCACAACTGATAGATGCTACGGTGGAGTCCATCTATAAAGCACCAAACTCTATTCAAATTACATTTTTTTCTCATAACTTAGGATATAAAGTACAAGGTGTGCTTTTTCGTCCCAAACCCTATATGCTGCATCAATTCAAGGTAGGAGAGAGAGACTACTACTATGGTGTTATAGACTGCAAACAGGGACATTGCAGTATGAGTATGCCTAAAAAAGTGACTAAAATAGGGCAAATAACCCCAAAATACAAAACCCCTCTGCGAACAGATGTGATGCTGCGTTTAGTAGAGAAGTATTTGACGAAGAAAAATCTGCTTCAAGAGGGCATAAAAGAGGAGATGGCAGAGGAGATTTTAAAGCTGCACTTCCCTCAAAAAGGAGTTACTTCTAGCGCGCAGATGAGTGAAAAAAGTTTAGATACTCTCAAATATATAGAACTCTATGCATATATGAGGCTCTTAGCAGGGAAAAGACGCTATTTTAAGGCAAAAGAGTCTGCGTTTAATGATTATGAACCTTGGAGTAAAACTTTGCCTTTTGAGCTTACCTCTGAGCAGCTAAAGGCGATAGAAGATATTCGCAGTGACCTGCAAAAAGATGTGGCAGCAAAACGGATGGTAGTGGGTGATGTCGGAAGCGGGAAGACGATGGTGATTTTAGCAGCGGCATATATGATGATGCCGCACCGCTCTATCTTAATGGCACCGACTACCATCTTGGCAAATCAACTCTTTGAAGAGGCGCAAAAATTTCTTCCGAATCTGAAAGTTACTCTTGTAACAAACAAAACAAAAAAAGAGGATTTAAGCGGGTATGATTTTATTATAGGAACACATGCTCTTCTCTATAGAGAGTTGCCAAACGCAGCCCTTGTAATGGTAGATGAACAGCACCGCTTTGGAACCCTGCAGCGAAATATGCTCGAAAAGCTTGTAAGCAGTGAAGAAAAGCGTCCGCACTATCTACAGTTTTCAGCAACCCCAATTCCCAGAACACAGGCGATGATTGAGAGTGCGCATATTGATGTAAGTCTCATTACCACTACGCCTTTTATTAAAGATATTGACTCTCGAGTTATTCATAAGAGTGATTTTACAAAACTTCTTGGGCATATAAAAGAGGAGATAGCTAAAGAGAATCAGGTACTTTTAGTCTATCCTTTAGTTGAGCAGAGCGAGATATTAGCGTACCAGAGTATAGATGAAGCACGAGGATATTGGGAAAAGAATTTTGAGAATGTCTATGTGACTCATGGAAAAGACAAAGAAAAAGAGCAGGTGCTTTTGGATTTTCGAGAAAAGGGAGATATCTTAATCTCCACGACTGTGGTAGAGGTTGGCATCTCTCTTCCTCGTCTTACAACGGTTGTGATTGTCGGAGCAGAGCGTTTGGGCCTATCAACACTACATCAGCTGCGAGGAAGGGTGAGCCGTACCGGACTGAAGGGTTACTGCTACCTCTACACAAATCAGGAAAAATCAGAGCGTCTTGATGAGTTTGTCGGAACAACAAGTGGATTTGATATAGCGAATCTTGATCTGAAGTTTAGAAAGAGCGGTGATCTGCTTAAAGGTCTTGTACAAAGTGGAAGTCAGTTTCGTTGGATTGATTTTGCCGAAGATGAAGAAGTAGTAAAAAGAGTAAAAAGAGATTTGAGTATTTAAGTTTTTCTCGGGGTTTATTACCCGAGAAATGGGAGAGAATGTCTAATATAGGCCAAATCTTCCATCATTGCGTTTATAGAGAACACGTGTTTTGTTTTCATTGTCTAAAAAGATTTCAAACATTTTTCCACTTGTTTTTAAATCCTCTAAAACATCTTCAACTTCACGAGGTTTATAGAGATCTAATTCAACCGGAACAATTTCATCTTCTATATCTTGAGATGCTTCTTTTACATCAACCACTTGTGCTTTTATCTCATTGAGACCGACTTTTTGGTGGTCTGTTACTTTATCATGGAGACGACGGAGTGCTTTTTGTGCACGGTTTGTAGCCAGGTCGATTGCAACATATAAATCTTCATCATTTTGTTTAATAATAATAGTATTTTTGTGAGCCAAGTTGATAACAAAATCAACTACAGAGTGTTCTTTGCCTTTTTTTGTTTGGGAAGATGCAATAACATTAACAGATATAATGTCAAGATTAAATTTTTTTAAAGTTTCTATAGAAGATGAGATATGCTCTTTAATAGCATCAGTAAGTTCGATATTTCTTCCTGTCATACTAATATTCATTTTAAATCCTTTTTGTGTAATATAGGTCAATTATAGCATTAAAAAGTTGATAAAGGATTATAAATTTATAATTTTTGGATGCTTCTCTTAAAATAGCGAATAGGCTCACTGACAACGGTTGGATCTACTACACTGACAGAGACATCCATAAGGACTGAACCATTCTGTTCAGGTGTAGTTACAATGGCATAAACATTGTCATTAGCACTGCCGTCATTCACACAGTTTGCAGGAAGAGGAGCCGTATAGACAAATCTATTTGTAATACTAATTTGATATATGCCATCTTGCGTAAAACTCAAGTCATTAAAATGGCTACAGGGACCATCTTGTGCAATTTTTAAAAGTGAGTACTCAGCTGCACTGTGTGCTAGTAAAACAGCTTGTTCATAGAGATATAAATCAGCAGTTTTTTTTGTTGATTTTGCGCTTAGCAACATGCCTAACACCATAATCGTAGAGATAACAACGATAACACCGATGGCCATAATCATAGCAAAAGCCGGTTTGTTTGTTTTTTTTGTTAAAAGATTGTTTTTTCTTTGCATAAAGAATACTCCTCAACCAGGTCACTTTTTGTACAGACTTGAATCTTCATAATAGAACCTATAGACATAAACTGGAAACTACTGACATTTTCCATGAGAATGCTGTTTTTTCCATCTGTCATTTTTTCCCCATTCCACGGTTGGTAATCATAATATAAACGCAGTACCCCTTTAGAATTTGTTCCTGATTCATAAACTATGGCATAGGCTGTCCATGCAAGCAGATAGTATTCGTAGATGTCAATACCGCTAAAATCAACACCTCCGATAGAGGATTTAAATGCATTATTTTGCCCTGCTACACTTTGAATAGGGTGCATAGCACCTTGTTGATTTGTAAGGGCACCATTCCATCCATAACCTGATTGTACATTTGTATTTGCTCCGATAAAGTAGATGGCTGCATCATTGATTGTTGTGTCTGTGTTGTTTAAGTCAGAAATCATTGTGTCAATATTTGCAGTATTGGTCTGAGGAGAGACAAGCAGATTTTTATTTCCGGCATCTAGGTCAATGATACCGCTCCAGTCAGGTAGATAAGGTGTTGCACCACTACTGACTCCCCGACGGCTCTCCTGCGCAATTCCTACCCATTCCAAGACTTTGTAATTACTACCTGTAGCATTTGCTATGGCTACCGGAGCTGCTGTTTTTGAAGTTCTTGCAATAACGGAATCTTTGATCCTGTATTGTAATCGTGCACCAATAGTCTCAACTGCTGTTTCACTTCTTGATTGAAGTGTATTGTTTACCTGTGAAAATATAAAGCTTTTATAAGCAGATGCCAGAAAAGCTACACCGAACTTTCCGATTATTCCCATAATTATTATTACAAAGATTAACTCAAGCATTGTAAACGCAGTATGTTTTCTCATTAATAAGCCTTCTTATAATAATCGGTTTCACCAATATTGGAGACATATACTTTAAGTGAAGTAATTACATGACCTTTAGAGTCTCTAATACTTACTCTTACACGTTTTATATTTTTATTTTTTGATCCACCAAATTTTGCTTTTTTTTGTATTGTTATTTTTGATTTGTATTTATCTTTATATCCCTCTTTATCAGGAGTTGGATTTAAAAATATAAGTCTGTAACCATGTTTTTTATTTTCGAGTGTTTCAACGGTTGTTGAAGATGTGTAGGCCGGTGTTGTTACATTACTGTCTGTGCATCTTCTATGCAGTGGTTGATTAATATGTCCGGGCATAAGTCTGTATCGAGGTGAGCTTGTATTGTCATCACATTTGCCATTGATGTCAATGACCTTTGCATAAGAGTTTTGTGTTGCCGAACCCATAGAATTTGCATCCCAGTGATGTGTAACGATTTCATTGAGTTCTGTCGCAGCTGCAAAAATTGCCTCTTGAACGATACTGTTTTCAATCCCTTTTTCTGTAATACGACTCATCACCGGCAGTGATAAAACTGTAATTGCAATAATAACAATAGCAAAAATCAACTCAATAAGAGTAAAGGCAGATTTTTTTACCACATGAGTCTCCTGTTGGTTACATCGGCTGCATTTTTCTTAGTTGTAGAGTCCGTTTCTCTCTCTCCTGCCCAAGCTCCCGAGCTATTGATAAACTCTACTTCAAACTCATTTTTCTGTGCATCTTTATTGTATTTGTTGTATATAAGCCAACCAGAAGCGTTTGTTTCCATTGTTGTTTTATATGGATACCCTTTTGTTGCAGCATCA
>CAZCMR010000088.1:0-5678 GCA_964499805.1 uncultured Sulfurimonas sp. | reverse complement strand
AAAGAAAATAGAGCAAAAAAACAAAAAGGTTTTCTTATGAAATGCAAAGCAATTGGACACAAAGTACTCATACACGGAAATATCAAAAGTATAAATCATTATCATACGATTTCAGATGAAATAGAAGCACTCATTCGTAACAATATAAAAGAGCTTGAAGTTTACATATATGATTCAATATCACTGACATCGTCAGTTATTGGGTATTTCTCAAAACTTGTTCATGTTGACAATATCGGTATAAGAGTAAAAATATCTGATAATCAGCTTTATGAACTCTTAGAAGATTTGGGTTTGCTTAGTACACTGCATGTAGAGAGACTCTAAGTATATGCAAAACTTTGTCTACAAAGTCATAGAAGATAAAATTCAGATAAATAAAGATGAACTAAAAAAACTCAATGAAGCTTCAACACTTCTTATACAGGTGTTTTCTGGAGAAGAAGAACAAAAAACTCTTAAAATACTAAAAGAACTCCACAGCCAACTTCCAAAAGCTATCATCATCACAGCATCAACCGACGGTGAAATTTTTCAAGATGAAGTCTGCCTGCATAGTACCGTCATTTCTATTAGCAGCTTTGAACATACAGATATCCGCATTGCTTATGTGTCTCAAGAAAACAGTTATGAAGAGGGCAAAGCCCTTGCTAAAAAGCTGTGTACTCCCAAAACCAAACTTCTTTTGTCCTTCACAGACGGACTTACCTGTAACGGTGAGGAGTTTTTAAACGGTATTTACAGTGTTGCTCCCGATGTCATTGTTGCCGGAGGGCTCGCAGGTGATAATGCCAAGTTTGAAAAGTGCTTTATAGGGGTAAATGAAAAACTCTACTCCAAAGGTGCTGTCGGTGTTGCATTTGATTCTGATATTCTTTTGGTACAGAGTCTCTATAACTTCGGCTGGCAGCCCATCGGTTTTAAACATACCATTACAAAGTCTTTTAAAAACAGGGTTTATACCATTGACGGCATTAGTGCTGTTGATTTTTACAAAAAATATCTTGGCGATGTTATTACAGACAAACTCCCTCTAACGGGCATAGAATTTCCACTCATTCTTAAAAGAAATGACCTCGAAATCGCACGGGCAGTTGTGCAAAAACATGATGACAATTCACTCTCGTTTGTAGGAAATATCAAAGAAGGTTCAACTGTTTACCTTGGTATAGGTGAGAGAGAATCAATTTTGGCCAATCATATAAACAAAACAAAGGTACTCAATGTCGAAGCCTTTTTTATCTACTCCTGCATGGCAAGACGACGCTTTATTCCAGACCTTGTACATCAAGAGCTGACACCTTTTGCATCTCTTGCACCAACGAGCGGTTTTTTTACCTATGGAGAATTTTTTACAGACTCTTCTACACAAAAACCAGAGCTGCTTAACCAAACACTCACGGCACTTGCACTTTCCGAAACAACAAAATATAATTCGAAAACTACTACTTTACAGAAAAAAAGTACAGAAAAAAACAGAGCTTTTGAAGCGCTTATGCACATTATAGAAGTGACCTCAAAAGAGCTGCAAGAACGAATACAGCTCCAAGAAAAGATAAACAAAGAGCTCAGTGCAAAAACAAAAACACTTGAGCGTATTCAGGAGATGTCGGGTCTTGGTTCATGGGAGCTTGACCTTGACACTATGAAGGTGCAGTGGTCGGAGATGAGTTATAAGATATACAACAGAGACCCGAGTGAAGCACCTCCTGACTATCTGGAGTTTTTAAATATGGTCATACCAAAAGACAGAGAAAAACTTATAAATGCGCACAAAACATCTGCTGATGGTGAACTCCACTCTATTGAAATTCGGGTAAGGCGTGATGATGGCAAGATTATTACTGTTTTAGAGAGCGGAAAGATGCTCTATGATGAAGACAATCACCCTCTTAAAATTGTCGGAACAACCTTTGACATTACCGACCTGCGTCTAAAAGACACTATGCTGATGCAACAGGCAAGGTCTGCACAGATGGGTGATATGATAAATATGATAGCTCATCAGTGGCGGCAACCCTTAAATGCCATCTCCTCCGCTGCAATAAAACTTAACTTGCAAAGCAGTATGGGGATTGCAACAACAGATGAGATAGAAAAAACAACACATTTCATTGAAGATATGACACAAAAGATGTCTCAAACCATCAATGACTTTATGAACTTTACCAAGCCGACAAAACATAAAGAAGATATTGACTTTAATGAAATCTTAGAAGAAATTTTAAAAATTATGGGTCAACAGCTTAAAAATAACAATATTTCTATCACAACAGAGATAGAACCTGATATTCATCTGCATACATTTAAAAAAGAGCTTGAACATATACTTATAAACATTATCTCAAATGCAAGAGATGCTCTTGAAGCACTTGACGATATAGATAAAAATATTCATATTCACATCTATGAAAAACACTCTTTGTGTATAATAAAGATAAAAGACAACGCCGGAGGAATTGATGAAGCCATCATCAACAGAATTTTTGACCCTTATTTTACGACTAAAGAAGCAAGCAAAGGAACAGGTCTTGGTCTGTATATGAGCAAAAAGATTCTCCATGAACACCTTGACGGTGAAATTTTTGTACGTAATTTCGAAAACGGCGCAGAATTTACTATAATATTGGATACAACAAAAATATTGGATACAACAAATGAATGATTCTTTAACAGATATATACAAAACACTTAATATCTTGTGTGTAGAAGATGATCTTGATATACTTGAAACCTATAAAAGCTTATTTTCATTAATCTTTAAAGAGGTATATTTTGCCACAAACGGCAAAGAGGGTTTTGAATCTTTTCAAAAACATAAAATTGATATAGTTCTCACAGACCATATGATGCCTATTTGGACAGGACTTGAAATGACAAAAGCCATTCGAGAGGTTGATCCTTCTATACCTATTGTAATGGTTACAGCACTTGAGAGTATTGAGATGTTGCGTGAGGCTATAGACTTGAATATAACAAGTTTTTTAAAAAAGCCTTTTACTTCACACTCCTTATTTAATGTGTTTAATGTTGCTGTTAAACTGGTTATCGTTGAACGATGTATTATGAAAGAGCAGACAGAAAAAATAGAATACAACCACTATCAAGAGAACCTGAGCTTTGACAAAGAGAAGATTATCAGCACAAATGAGTGCAGTAGAGACAATAAGCTGCTTCACTTTTCATGCAATCTCTTTTACAAACCAAAAGACATACTCAGTGGAGACAGTTATATCATAAAAAAGATATCGCCAACACAAAACCTTGTTTTTATTGTAGATGGCATGGGTAAAGGCATATCTGCATCACTGACTGCTATGCTTTGCAGTGCTTTTGTCAACTACTATGCACAAAAAATGAAAGAGGAAAAAAACTTTTCGCTCACGCAGCTTCTTGATGAGTTATTACGTTACATACAGCCTACTCTCTCAGAATATGAAGTCATTTCTGCATCTTTTTTCTACTTTGATGCACAAACAGATACTATTGAGTATGCACTCTTTTCAATGCCTCCTGCTCTTTATCTGTTACAAAATGATACCGAAGTACAAAAGATATGCTCAAACAACCCTCCAATATCACCATACTCAACAGAGTACAACGTAAAGAAATTACCACTTTCAAATATTCGTAAAATGCTTATCTACAGTGACGGACTCAATGAATGCACTACAGACAAAACAGACCAACTCTACACGCTTCATATCAAAGAAGATTTCCTAAAAGCAGACTCTATTGAAACATTTCAAAAACTTTTTGAAGAAAAATGTTCCTTGCAAGAAGATGATATAACTTACATTTTTCTTTATGATAAGACCAAGGATGAACAATGAAAAATATAGCAAATCTTACACAAGAACTTAGTATCTTATATGTCGAAGATGATCAAACTTCAAGAGAGCAAACAACTGAAATATTTGAATTGCTTTTTGACTCTGTAGAGACTACTGTAGATGGAGAAGAAGCTTTACAAAAATACGAAAAAGAGAAATTTGACATAATTATTACTGACATCAATATGCCAAATATAAACGGTTTGGAACTTATAAAACAGATAAAAAAGATTGATGAAGAACAACCCATTATTATTATTTCTGCTCATAGTAACTCAGAATATCTTCTTGAAGTAATCGAACTTGGAGTAGAGCATTTTATTATCAAACCCATACAGATGCAACATCTCATATCTGTTTTAAAAAGAGTTGCCGATGCTATTCATGCCAAAAAGATTTTGCATTTCTACCATGAAGAGCTTGAGCAACAAGTAGAAGAAAAAACAGCTATATTGGCACAGCAATATGTCACTGATGAATTAACAGGACTTAAAAACAGAAATGCTTTTATAAAAAAATACTATAAAAAGCATCAAGAGAGTATAATTGTACTCATAAGTATTGACAATTTTAACTCTTTACTCATTACCTACGGATATGATAACTGCGACTATATCATTCAAGAGTTAGCTCAATTTTTAAAACAAAATCTCCCAGAATATACAGAACTCTACAGAATAGATGACCATGATTTTTCCTTTGTTTCAGCTAAACATTCTGTAAAAGATTTGCATAAAACTGCTCAAAAGCTACAACAACAAATAGCTTCAAAAGAGATGTTTTTTGAAGATCTTTCAACACATATCACTATTTCAGTTGCCCTTGCCAAGGGGGAGAGTGATTTGCTTAAAAAATCACATATGGCCTTAAAAGAGGCTCAAAAGCTTGGAAAAAATCGCTTGAAAATCTACACAAAAGACTCACCTACGGAACTTTTACAACACAAAATAAAAAGAGTTATGCCAAAACTCAAACGAAGCATAGAAGACAACAACGTTCTTCCCTACTTTCAGCCAATCATTAACAATAAAACAAATACCATAGAGAAGTATGAGTGTCTTGCTAGAATAGTTGATGACGATGGTATTGTACAATCACCTGCTGATTTTATTGATGTTGCAGAGCTTACCGGTATGCTCTCAGATATAACCCGTATTATGATTGACAAATCTTTTATGGCTTTCAAAAATAACAAACACCAATTTTCCATAAATATCAGTGAATATGACTTAAATGACGGCTATTTGCGTGAGTATCTAAAACAAAAGTGTAAAGAGCACTCTATTGAGAGCTCACGCGTTGTTTTAGAGGTGCTCGAGGGGGTCAGTGTTATTGGAGCAAAAAACTCACTCGAACAGTTAATGAACCTCAAACTTGACGGTTTTTTGATAGCCATTGATGATTTTGGCGTACAAAATTCCAACTTTGAGCGTGTACACTCCATGCATGTTGACTATATAAAAATAGACGGCAGTTTTATAAAAGATATTCATAAAGATTCAAAAAGTTACAATGTTGTAAAAACCATTAATGATTTTGGCAAAAGTATTGATGCAAAAATCATTGCAGAGTATGTTCACTCTAAAGAGGTTCAGGAGATTGTAAAAAACTTAGGTATTGAATACTCTCAAGGATACTACTTTTCACAACCTCTAAAAGAGTTACAAAATTAGCTATAATTGCATAAAAATTTAAACAATTGAGAGCCTATGAAATTTACTTTAGAAGCTACTAGTGGCAAAGCACGTGCTGCTACTATAAAAACTGCACACTCGACTATAAAAACCCCTGTATTTATGCCTGTTGGAACGGTTGGAAGTGTTAAGAGCCTTGATGTTCATGATG
>CAZCMR010000087.1:0-5761 GCA_964499805.1 uncultured Sulfurimonas sp. | reverse complement strand
CGTCGTCAACTCTCTTCTGTTGTCACTGTAAAAGATGGAAATAGAATTATTTTAGGTGGACTTATCAATACCAAAAATTCCAAAGATTCAAACAAGATTCCTATTTTAGGTGATATTCCGGTTCTTAGCTATCTTTTTAGTTATGAAGAGACTATTAAAGAGACACAAGAGCTTGTAATCATAATAGAGCCTCATATCATTCACAAAGAGACAAACAGTGTTTCACTTTCTGATCTTGGCTATGAAGGCTTGAGTAATGACTTACTTGAACTCGAATCTGCATCAAAAAATGCAAAAACACTTTTAAACAAAACAACAAAAAAGTAAAAGGAGTCTTTAAAATGGATAAGAACAGTATCTTTGCAAATTCAAAAAATGTTTTTTTAGATACTGTTAGTCCAAAAGATTACATACAATTAGAGAGAGTTTCAACAATTTACCAGTCTCTACAAGCCTCCATACAAAAAGCTCTTAAAATGATTCTGCTGTATGGAAAACCAGGAACAGGCAAAAGTATGTTTTTGACAAAACTCTATGATGATTTGCATGAAACACGTCCTATCTTTCTTTATCAAACACCCATTTTGGATGAGTCGGAGTTTTATCATACCCTTGCTAAAGATGTCTGTAATGTTTGCATTGATGAGGAACTTAATTTTACACAGTTTATGAAAATTCTTGAAGATAAAAATTTTGAGGATGTTCCTGTTATACTTTTAGATGAAGCACAACTCTACTCTGATGCTTTAATGGAGAAGATTCGTCTGCTCTCTGATACCAGAAAAATCAAGTTTGTCATTGCTCTGCATAAAACAGAAAAAGAAGACCTTATTGCAAAAGAGCATTTTCAAACAAGAATTTGGGAGAGCATTGAACTTGAAAACTCTTCTAAACTAGAGCTTAAAATATATATTCAAAAAAAACTTATGAAAGCAAACTGTTTTGATGCAGCAAGTATGTTTAACCCAAAAATAGTCAATAAAATCCATAAGCTCACGCAAGGCAATTATAGAGAAACAAATAAGCTTTTATATACTCTTTTTGCCATTTATGAAACATATGAAAAAAATCAACAGCTTCACAAAGTAGCAGTCAATCAAATCTCACCAAAACTTGTTGAGATGGCTGCAATACATACAGGACTTATAGATGCTTAATATTCATGAGCTTGAAAAAAGATGGTTACAATATAAAATAAAATCATATATTCCTTATCTTGTTCTTGCTTTAACACTTATTTTTATTCTTACCTCTGTTATCTTCTTTATGAATGGTTCTAAAGAAGATAATAATGAAGTCAAAAATAATTCTGTTAAAAAAACCAAACAAACTTCTTTAGAAAAACAAGAAGAAAAAACAAAACCGGTAAAAAATGCAGTACAGACCGCTATAGCAAACAAACCTATATATCAAACAAATGAAGACAAAAAAGAGCAAACAACTAAAATATCTTCTACTCAAAATCATCTAATACTTAAACCTTCTATGGAGTTTATGAAAAATATTCATACATCAACGCCAGACAGCTATCACCCAACTTCTATACCAACTAAAAAGAAAACAGAAAAAAAAGTTGTTAAAAAACGTAAAGAAGTCTCAAAACAAAAAGCTCCTCAAGAAGAAAAAGTACAAATTACTATCAAAAGAAGAGAATCTGAAAATGACATCAAAGAGGTTATAAAACGCTTTCAAAAAAACAATAATCCAGCGCTGAGCCTTTTTGCAGCGAAGAAATACTATGAACTTGGCAACTACAAACAAGCATACAATTATGCACTTGTAACAAACAAAATAAACAATGATATAGAAGATAGTTGGTTAATCTTTGCAAAATCCCTTGTTAAACTAGGTAAAAAAGAGCAAGCACTTAAGACACTTCGAGAATATATTAAATATTCTCACTCTTCAAATGCTCAAGTTCTTTTAGATGAGATTCAAAGAGGAAAGTTCCGATGAGATACTTACTACTACTTTTTCTAGTCACGAATATCTATGCAAATATAAAAGAAGATATGTTTACCCTTTATCAAAACAAAAAATTTAAAGAGGCCTGCAGGGTAGGTTTTAAACATTTTTCAACATATAAAAAAGATGAATCTTTTGTATCTCTTTATGGATTTTCATGTTTGTATGCAGACTACATAGACAGATTGGCAATTCCGATAACCACACTCAAGTACTCTAAAGAAGCCAGAGCCAATGCTGCTTACTTTTCAGTAATTTTAATGCAAAAAAAATTACTCTATCATGCACTTATTGACAATTATGATATCTCTTTATTAAAGCTGCCATCTACAGATTATGTCTTATCAAAGGTATTTGACTTCTACACTAAAGTACAAAAGCAAGAAAAACGTCACTATTATATTTTCAAAGATAAAACAGACCCAAAACTTAGCTATAAACTTTATCTTGTAAAAGAGAACTATACCGCAAAAATAGTCATTGAGGAGTTTTATGATACAATAATGATAAAACGACATATATACTGGTAAGGAGCATTTGTGGATAGAATAACAACTGACCTACTGGAAAACGGCTCCATTATGAAAGGCCAGGTTGAGAGACTTTTGGCCAAAGGTATTGCTGAGAACCTTATCTTGCGAGATATTACACTCTCTGGATTTATGACAATGGAGCGATTAATTCGTTTTATTGTCCAAAAGGTACGTGAGGGGGAGTATAGCTTAGATATTATTGACAACTATGACTATATTCAAGAGAGTGCAGTTCTACAAAAATTAGCAAAAGAGTTAGATCTTAAATTTATAGATCTTGATTCCATTGATATGAACTACAAACTTATTAGTAAAGTTCCCCTCAATCAACTCCAAAAATATAATGCCATTCCTATCTCTATGGATGATATGAGTGTTACTGTTGTAGTAAATGACCCTTTTAACATTGATGCACAAGAAGCGATACAAAGACTTTTTTCAAAAAAAATATTAAAAATTGCACTTGCTACCAAAAAACAGATATCTTCATACCTTTATAAAATTGCACTAAAAGACAGTGTTAAAGATTTAGTCGGACGAATCCATGATGAGCTAAACTCTATAACAACGCTTGAAGAGCAACAAGAAGCTTCTTCTATTTTACAGCTTATTGATGTGATACTAAAAACCTGTATTAACAGTCGTGCAAGTGATATTCACATAGAGCCAACAGAGAGAAACTGTGTTGTCCGTGGTCGTGTTGATGGGAAACTCACAGAGATGTTTATCTTTGAAAAAGATATATATCCACCTTTATCATCTCGTTTGAAACTTCTTTCAAACCTTGATATTGCAGAAAAGAGAAAACCTCAAGATGGACGTTTTTCTACCTCTGTTGGCTCACGCGAGTATGATTTTCGTATCTCAACACTGCCGATTCTTTATGGAGAATCAATTGTTATGCGTATACTTGACAAACAAAAAGCACTTGTGAAGCTTGAAGAAGCCGGTATGGATGCACAAAGTTATCAAAAGTTTATCAAGGGATTACAGGCTCCACATGGTATTATTCTTGTGACTGGACCGACAGGTTCTGGTAAGACAACTACACTTTACGGCGCTTTAAATGAGCTTAGAAATGTAGAAGACAAGGTGATTACTGTTGAAGATCCCGTTGAGTATAGAATGAACCTTATTCAACAGGTACAGGTCAATCCTAAAGTGGGTCTCTCATTTGCCGATGCACTGCGTTCTATCTTAAGACAAGATCCCGATAAAATTATGATTGGCGAGATTCGTGATCAAGAGACATTAGAAATTGCTATTAAAGCTGCACTTACTGGTCACCTGGTAATCTCAACACTACACACTAACGACTCAATCAGTGCTATTCCTCGTATGGCAGATATGGGAATTGAGCACTATCTTATCAGTGGTGCTCTTGTTGCTATACAGGCACAAAGACTTGTTAGAAAAATCTGTGTACACTGTAAAGAGGTCGATACACTCTCAGCCTCAGTACTTGAAGAGATTTCAGCAAGTGTTCCGGAGGGAACAGTCTTTTACAAAGGCAAAGGGTGTAAAGAGTGTGCAGGAACAGGCTATATGGGTAGAGAGATGATTTGTGAGGTACTTAACATTTCTGAAGAGCTCTCAACACTTATAGCAAAAGGTGCATCAAAAGAGACAATGCTTGAACAGGCAAAAAAAGAGGGCTTTATTCCTATTTTTCAAAATGGTTTACAAAAAGCCATTGATGGAGTGACAAGTATTGAAGAGGTGTTAAAGGTGGCAAAAGGATGAAGTACTTTGTAGCAACAATAATGAAACAAGGGAAAAAAAGAGAGATAGGTCTGTATGCCGAAGATAAACAAGCAGCAAAAAAACATATACGCTTAAAATATGGCCAAGGCAGTATCATAATCAAAGTACTTGAAGCAGCTGAACCACTTGAAGATCAACTAAAACGTCTCAAAGCCAACTTCTTAAAAAACTTCAAAAAGAAAAAGATAAAACCAGATGCTCTTATTGCTGCTATTAGGCAATTAGCAGTTATGACAAATGCAGGGATTTCAATCAATGAATCACTTGCCGAAATTGCACAAGCCACTACAGACCCCGCACTCAAAACCGTATTTTCAAAAGTTGCAGAAGATATCAATGCCGGTAATTCACTCTCAAAAGCACTTGAAAACTTCCGCTTTGAAGTCGGTAATCTCACTATTGCAATGGTATCTCTTGGAGAACAAACAGGTCAGCTCGATGAAGCACTCTACTCTTTGGCAAATATGCTTGAAGAGATTCGTGCAAATATCATCAAATTTAAAAAAGCCATGGCATACCCTCGTAATGTTATGATAGCTATGGCTGTTGCTTTTACAATTCTTATTGTATATGTTGTCCCACAGTTTAAAAAGATTTTTGAAGAGCTTCATGCTACACTGCCACTGCCGACACAGATTCTTCTCTACTTAGAACATATTTTTAACAATTATGGGCTTTACATTATAGCCGGTATGGGTATTTTTTATTTTTTATTTACCTTTACTCTAAACAACAACGAAGCATTTCGCTACAGATGGCATCAATTTTTATTAAAAACATATCTTATTAAAAACATCATTATGTACTCTACTCTCAGTCGTTTTACCCTTGTCTTTGCAGAGCTTATTCGAGCAGGTATTCCTATTGCAGAAGCACTTGACACAGCTATTGGGATGATTGACAACCTCCCTCTTAAACAAAAACTTATGACTGTTCGTGGTGCTGTTCAAAAAGGTGATACACTCTATAGAGGTCTAGAAGAGACAGGTCTTTTTGAAAATATGATTATCCAAATGGTAAGAGCCGGTGAAGATAGTGGTACACTCTCAACTATGATTAAAAAAGTTGCAGAGTATTACAAAATGAAGTTTGATGGTATTATTGATGGTCTAAGTGAGGCTATTGAGCCTATTATGCTTCTTATCTTGGCAGGTATGGTTATCTTACTGGCACTTGGTATCTTCTTACCTATGTGGGATCTTGGAAATGCAGTCAACGGAGGAATGTAACAACTCTCTCAAGTTTTTGCAACAAACTCTCTATCTGCTTTTTTGAAGCTTCAATAATAAAAGTAACTTTTGAGTCAAAAATCTTCTCTTTTATGATAACATCTTCACTTCTACACGCATACTCTACTTTTCCTACATCAGTATAATCACATGAGATTTTTTTTTCTACCAACTCTTTATAGACAAAGAGTTCTGCTTTTTCTACAACAAGATTTACAGCATCACTGTAAGCTCGTACCAAGCCACCGGTACCAAGTTTGGTTCCGCCAA
>CAZCMR010000086.1:0-5820 GCA_964499805.1 uncultured Sulfurimonas sp. | reverse complement strand
ATGAGTGAAAAGGTCTGTAACATCTGTGAATCACATCGTCTTAAACGTGAGAGTTTAGCGGTGCGTGTGGGGGAGAAAGGTATAGCTGATCTTTTAAAAATGCCAATTAGTAAAACTTATGAGTGGTTTGCAGATGAAGAGCATTTTAAATATATGGATGCAAAAGATGTTCAAATCTCAGCTCCTATTTTAAATGAGATACGTGAGCGTTTATACTTTTTACATGATGTTGGTCTTGGTTATATTACTCTTGGTCGAGATGCTCGAACTATCTCTGGTGGTGAAGCACAACGTATTCGTATAGCATCGCAGATAGGTTCTGGTTTAACGGGTGTTTTATATGTTCTTGATGAGCCTAGTATCGGTCTACATGAACGTGATACTCTTAAACTCATAAGAACACTTCGTTCTCTTCAAGAGAAGGGTAATAGTGTCATAGTTGTAGAGCATGATAAAGAGACTATTGAAAACGCAGACTTTATTATTGATATTGGTGAGGGTGCTGGAAAGTTTGGTGGTAATGTTGTCTTCTCTGGAACATTAGAAAAACTGAAAAAGGCAAAAACTCTGACTGCTGACTATCTTTATGGTCGTAAACAGATAGAGTACTTCTATAGACGTAAACAAGATAAATTTATCGAGATTAAAAATGTCACTCTTAACAATATAGAAAACCTTAGTGCAAAAATTCCACTTAATAACTTTGTCTGTATCACCGGTGTAAGTGGAAGTGGTAAAAGTTCACTGATGCTTCAAACATTACTGCCAACTGCTCGTGAACTTTTAAATCATGCAAGGAAAGTAAATAAGGTGGCAGGTGTCGAGATAACTGGACTAGAGAATGTGGATAAGGTTATTTATCTTGATCAGAGTCCTATAGGCCGTACTCCTCGTTCAAACCCTGCAACCTATACAGGTGTAATGGATGAAATACGAAATCTCTTTAGTCAAACAAAAGAGTCTCAGATACGAGGATATACAACATCGCGTTTTAGTTTTAATGTCAAAGGTGGTCGTTGTGAGAAGTGTCAAGGTGAGGGTGAGATAAAGATAGAGATGCATTTCTTACCGGATATTTTAGTCAAGTGTGATACGTGTCATGGAACTCGTTATAATGAACAGACTTTAGAAGTCTTTTACAAAGGGAAAACAATTGCTGATGTACTTGCTATGAGTGTTGATGAAGCGTATGAATTTTTTGCACCTATCCCTAAAATAAATTTAAAAATGAAAACACTTGTTGATGTTGGTCTTGGTTATATAACTCTAGGACAAAACGCTGTGACACTCTCAGGTGGTGAAGCACAACGTATAAAACTTGCAAAAGAGTTAAGTCGTAAAGATACAGGAAAAACACTCTATATTTTAGATGAACCGACAACGGGACTTCATTTTGCAGATGTTGATAGACTAACAAATGTACTTCATAAGTTTGTAGAGTTAGGTAACTCTATGCTCATTATAGAACATAATCTAGATATGATTAAAAATGCAGATTATGTTATAGATATGGGACCTGAAGGTGGAAGTGGGGGTGGACTTATTATTGCAGAAGGGTCTCCTGAAGAATTAGCTGCTACACATGAAAAAACAGGCTCATTTACAGGTGAATATCTTAAAAAAGAGTTAGCACTGCATACTATTGGATAAATAGTTGTATAATAAGATGGAATAATTTAGATAAATTGGATTGCAATGAATAATAAATATGAGATACTTATTGTTGATGATGTTAGTGAGAATATAAAAGTTGCAATTAGTATACTAAAAAATGACAGCTATAATTTTTCTTTTGCCCTCAATGGCCAACAAGCGATAGATATAATAAAAACAAAGCGTTTTGATCTCTTGCTTCTTGATGTAATGATGCCAGGGATTGATGGTTTTAAGCTTGCAAAAATAATTAAAAACTCTCCAGTAATCCAAGATACACCTATAATATTTTTAACAGCAAGGGTAGATATAAATTCCATTGAAGAGGGATTTAATATAGGTGCAGTTGATTATGTAACAAAACCTTTTCATGCAGTAGAACTTAAATCCAGAGTTGCAAACCACTTAGAACTTTATAGATATAGAAGAGAGTTAAAACGTGACAATAAAAAGCTTAATAATGAAATAGATGTAGTTAAAACTAAACATTATACTGATTTAGAGCTCTCTCAAAAAGAGATTATTTATATGCTTACAGAAATAATGGAAGCGGATAGTGGTGAAACGGCATGTCATGTTAAGCGTGTGGCGAATATATCTAAACAGTTAGGTTTATTAGAAGGAAACTTAATCTCTTATGAAGTAGAGACTCTTTGTCTAGCAGCACCTCTCCATGATATTGGAAAGATATTTATCGACAATAAAATTCTTCATAAACCAGGAAAACTGACTGATGAAGAGTTTGCTATTATGCAAGAGCATCCCGCTCATGCGATAAAAATTTTAAAAAAATCTGATAGAAAAATTATAAAGGCTGCAAAGGTGATTGCATATGAGCATCATGAAAATTATGATGGGAGTGGATATCCTCGTGGAATAAAAGGGGAACAGATACATATCTTTGCTCGTATAGTTGCTATTGCTGATGTATTAGATGCCTTAACACAGGAAAGAGTTTATAAAAAAGCATGGAGTTTTGAAGAAGCGGCAAGTCATATCATAAAATTAAGTGGTATTAAATTTGATCCAAGACTTGTGCAACTTTTTAGTGACCATTTAGAATCATTTAAAGAGATAGTTGAAGCTGATGTATGTTCATAAATAATATTTTACCTAAAAGTTCTAAAAAAATAAAAGAGCTTGAAACAGAGCTTCAAGAGTCTCAGACGAGAGTTTCTCAACTAGACAAAGAAGTGTTAGATTTAAAAGAACGTCTTAAAGAAAAAGAAGAGATACAGAGTACTGGATTTATGCGTCAGCAGCTTAAAAAAATTGAATCTTTAGAAGAGCAAGTTCTAAAACAGAAACAGAGGATTCAAGAGACAAAAAGTATAGCTCAAGATGCAACACAAGTAAAATATGATTTTTTGTCAAATATAAGGCATGAGATTAGAACACCGATGAACTCTATTTTAGCATTTGCTGATATGTTAGTTCATGATTTACAGGATAAAACACGACAATCATATGCAAAAAATATTTTTGCATCTGGTCATAAGCTTTTAGCTTTAATGGATAATATAATTGAACTTTCCAAATTAGAATCGGGTTCTTTTGAAATAAAAGAGAAAGCAGTAGATATACATCTTTTATTTAATTTAATTGTAAATGAGCAAAAAGCACTCGCTTTTAATAAAGGATTAGAACTTACTTTAGAAATTGATGAAAAACTTCCAAACTCATTGATTGTTGATGATGCACGAATCAAAGAAATTTTAATTAACCTTATAGATAATGCAATCAAGTTTACACAAAAGGGATATATAAAAGTAAGAGTTGTTGTAGATAAGTATGATAAAGTACAGCATACACTTGATTTTTCTATAGTTGTTACAGATAGTGGAATGGGTATTGATGCTATAAATCATCAAAAGATATTTGAAATTTTCGAAAAACGTGAGAATGCTAATGAAGTAGAGTTTCAAGGTACCGGTTTAGGTCTTTCTATCAACAGAAAAGTGGCAAGAATCATGAATGGAGATATTACAGTTAATAGTCGTTTAGAGATAGGTTCTACTTTTACATTCTCTTTACGTGGTGTAGAGATTGTTCTTTCAAATGATGCCGTTCAAGAGGATAGTGTAAAAGTTGATTTTTCTCTTATCCGTCCAAGTGGTGCTAACATTATGGTTGTCGATGATACTGATGAGAGTAGAGAGATAATAAAAGATGCATTTCTTAACTCTTCGGTAAAGGTATTTACTTATGATCATCCAAGACAGGCTATTGAATCACTTGCTGTAACTAAATATGATTTGATATTTATTGATATAAATATTTTGAGTGTTGATGATAATGCTGTTTCAAAAGTTATAGCTAAAATGAGTAAAGCACCTCTTGTTACATTAACATCCACAAGTCTGAAAAATATTGATTTTATGACTGGTGGTGCTAATGTCGTGGGGCATCTAAAAAAACCACTCTCTAAAGTAGAATTATTTAAAATAGCTATAAAAATACTCAATACATCTAACCAAATGCAAAATGGTGTAGAGTCAACTTTAGAAAATACAAATGAGTTTTCTAATATGAAACGAGAAGAGATAAAAGAGTTTTTACAACTTCACTCAAAAGGTGTAGCACAACTTTTTTTAAAAGCAGTGGCAACAAATGATTTAAATAGTATGAAAGTATTTGCTGGAGAGTTAGCTACTCTAGCTAAAAAATACAATATTACCCCGCTAGTTTCATATGCTCAAACACTTATAGAAAATATAGATAATTTTGATATTGAAGCTATTAACTCTATGATGGGTGAGTATAAAACAAAAATAAAAAGACTCAAAAGTATATAAAAGTTATAGTATAATTGCAAAAAATTATTAAAGGCTATACGAATGTCAACTTATGTTTTTGGACATACAAGTCCAGATAGTGACTCTATTATTGGGGCTATCTCTCTCTCTTATTTAAAAAATAAACTTGGTGAAGATTGTATACCAACTCGTCAAGGTGAAATTTCTGCTGAGACAGCATTTATACTTGAACAGTTTGGATATGCTTCAAAAATTCCAGACTTAAAAACTTCCGTAGCAGGTGAAGATGTTTATCTAATAGACTTCTCAGATAAAGCTCAAGCTCCTAGTGATATTATGCAAGCAACAATTTTAGGTATAGTAGATCACCATAAATTAGGTGATTTAACAACAGATACACCTTTAGAGTGTTGGATAAGACCTATTGGCTGTTCTAACACTGTAGTATATGAGATGTATCAGGCTTATAATGTAGAGATACCTAAAGAGATTGCAGGAATGATGATGCTTGCTATCTTAAGTGATACAGTAATTTTCAAATCTCCAACATGTACAAAAGTAGATACAAAAGCAGTAAAAGAGCTTGCAAAAATAGCAGGTATTGAAGATTATAAAAAGCTTGCTATGGATATGTTTATAGTAAAATCGGCAACAGAAGGTGCAAGTGCTAGAGATCTAAACAGTAGAGATTATAAAGCTTTTGATATGAATGGTAACAAGGTTGGTGTAAATCAACTTGAGATGATTGATATCTCTGCACTAGATAGTAGAAAAGATGAGATTTATGCTGATATGGTAGCTATGAAAGAGGAAGAGGGTTTACACACAATGCTTGTTCTTCTTACTGATATAATGAAAGAGGGTTCTCAACTGCTTTGTGTAAGTGATGATGCTACTAAAATAGAGAGAGCATTTAATGTAAAACTAGAAAACAATCAAGTTTGGCTAGATGGTGTTTTAAGTCGTAAAAAACAAGTAATTCCTTTTGTTCAACCACAGTTCAACTAGAGATACTAAAATTACGAAATAAATAATATTAAGGATTTTCATATGAGTAAATTTGAAGCACTTTTTGAAGATGAAGATGATATCTTCGCAGGAACACCACAATCAAGATACTGGGATATCCAGTCAAATTTAAGTCAGGATCTTATTAAAGATGAATTTGACAACCTTGTACAACGTGTTGCAATTATGGAAAAACTTCTTGGTGAAGTACATGATTATGAGACTCTAGACAAGTTAATAGGTTCATACCCTTACAGTAATTTTGAAGAAGTTGAAGAACTTAAAAAGAGTGTTTATATGGAGTTGGCTGGAAAGCTAATTTATAGAGTTTCTGAGTAGAAACTCCTCTTTTGGATCTGCTGCTTTAGCTGCACTTTTTAAGTGAGACTAAAGTCTCACATCC
>CAZCMR010000085.1:0-5872 GCA_964499805.1 uncultured Sulfurimonas sp. | reverse complement strand
ATGAGTGGTAATGAGTTACAATATATTGAAAAAGTTTTTGAAAGTAACTATATTGCACCGCTTGGAGAGTATGTAGATAAGTTTGAAGAGAGTATCAAAATATATACAGGTGCAACACATGCTCTTGCTACAAGCAGTGGAACGGCAGCCATACATTTAGCATTGCGAGTGTTGGGAATAGGTACAGGAGATGATGTACTTGCATCAACATTTACATTTATAGGTTCAGTCAATGCTATACTGTATCAAAATGCAAATCCCGTTTTTATAGATAGTGATAATGAATCATGGAATTTGTCTCCAACATTACTGAATCAATATTTGCGTGAATGCAAAAGAAAACCCAAAGCTTTGATACTTACACATCTTTATGGTATGAGTGCTGACATAGAAAAAATAGCTGAGATATGCAAATCTTATGGAATTTATCTCATCGAAGATGCTGCAGAGTCACTTGGAGCAACTTTTCATGGAAAACATACAGGCACTTTTGGAGATTTTGGAGTTTATAGTTTTAACGGGAATAAAATTTTGACAACTTCCGGTGGTGGTATGTTGGTAACTAATAATAAAGAGTGGAGAAATAAAGCACTTTTTTATGCGACTCAGGCAAAAGAACCATGTGTACATTATGAACATAATGAATATGGGTATAATTACCGTATGAGTAATATTCTTGCTGCTATTGGAGTGGCACAAATGGAAGTGATAGAAGAGAGAGTTAACAAAAAACGTCAAATTTTTGAGTGGTATAAAGAGGAACTTTCAGATATAAATGAGATTACTTTAATGCCAGAACTTGAAAATAGTCGCGGTAATAGATGGCTGACCGCTTTAATATTTGAAAAATCTGACCCGATAAAAGTTATGAAAGCATTGGAAAGTATTAACGTAGAAAGTCGTCCTCTTTGGAAGCCAATGCATTTGCAGCCTCTTTTTCAAGGTAGACAAAAGTATGTTGATGGAACAAGTGAAAAATTGTATGAAAAAGGACTATGTTTGGCAAGTAGTACGACAATGTTAAAAAATGATGTTAAAATGATATGTCAGACAATAAAAGAGTATTTATGAAAATTGATAAACGTATACTAAATTTTCTAGTTATTATTGTTCTCTCCTTTATTACATTTTGGTGGACTTTTTTTATCTACCACAAACCTTTTGAGCTTGATGTGGTTTTGGGTGTTATAGCAGTGCGTATGTTGGCTTCACGCTTTATTTTACGAGACTACTCACTCTCTTGGTCAAAAGCTTCACAAAAGACATTTTTAATCAAAAGTGTCGTTTATGTTGCTGCGTTTTTAATCTATATGCCTTTTTATTATGGTGAAGTTCGGTTTTCATTTTTGGTCTCAGAACTCTTTTTCTATATATTCTCTTTAAACTTTTTGATGTATGCCTACTACTACTTTATAAACAAAAGCCACAAGGAAAAAACAAAAAAGGTTGTTATTTACGGTGCAGGCAAGGCAGGTATAAAGCTTGAGAGTGAGTTTTCAGACAGTGAGTACAAGGTTGTCTATTTTGTAGATGATGACCCTGTAGTGCAGAACCGCTCTATTGATTCTGTGAAAGTTATTTCACCGCAAGAACTAAAAGAAAAATGCACGCAAAAATATAATCTTTTAGTTATAGCGATGCCATCTGCGTCAAAAAGCAGGCTAAAAGAGATATATGAAGAGTTACGTGAGTGCTTTGATGAGATTCAAGTACTGCCGTCACTTGATGAGATTTTAAGAGATAAAGATTTTTCAAAACAGTTAAAAGATATCTCGGTAGAAGACCTCCTTGCTCGTCATCCAAAAGATTTAGATAAAAAGAAGATAGAAGCTTTCATAAAAGATAAAACAGTTTTAGTTACTGGGGCAGGAGGAAGTATAGGGAGTGAGATATGCCGTCAGTGTGAAAAGTATGGAGCTAAAAAGCTTATACTGCTAGATCATAGTGAGTATAATCTTTATGCTATTTTAGAGGAGTTGCGTGAGGTGGAAACTGTGCCTGTTATGCAGAGTGTAGTAGATAAAAAACTGCTCAATGAGACCTTTGCAAAGTATAAGCCCGACATTGTTATTCATGCTGCGGCATATAAGCATGTACCGCTTGTGGAGTCCAATATCTATGAAGCAATCCTTAACAATGTTGTGGGGACAAAAAATGTCATTGATACTGCTATCAGTCATGGAGTCAAGAAGTTTGTTATGATCTCAACAGACAAAGCGGTACGCCCTACAAATGTTATGGGTACGACGAAACGTATCTGTGAGCTCTATGCTCAAAACTCCAATGGAAAAGGTACAGATATAGTTGCTGTTCGTTTTGGAAATGTACTGGGTTCAAGTGGCAGTGTTATTCCAAAGTTTAAAAAGCAGATAGAAGAGGGTGGACCTGTTACGGTGACACATCCGGATATCACTCGATATTTTATGCTCATTCCAGAAGCGTGTGAGCTAGTCTTGCAGGCTGCTTCTATAGGTAGTGGAGGTGAGATATTTATTTTAGATATGGGTGAGCCGGTTAAGATTGTTGATTTGGCAAAAAAGATGCTCGAACTCAGCGGCAGAGATGATATTGAGATTGTATTTAGCGGACTGCGTCCGGGAGAGAAGCTTTATGAGGAGCTGCTTATTGATGAGAGTGATGCTAAGACACCCTATGATTCTATCACTGTTGCAAAGCCGACACATTACAATATAGAAAAGCTAAATGCCGATATAGAAGCGTTGCTAAAGAGTGAAGATATTATCAAAAAACTTCAGGAGATAGTACCGGAGTTTGAACATAAAAAACATGATAAAGGTGAGTAAGAAGATGGAAAATAGTTTGGATACAAATAAAAAGACACTGCTGTATATTGTCATAGCATTTCTTTTTTCAATAGCGATGCGAATGATATGGGTATACCATTTTGGAGAGTATGCACCGTTTCATTTTAATGGGCAGTTTATGATAAATACGAATGATGGCTATATTTGGGCAGAAGGGGCTAGAGATCTCTTAAGTGGAACAGCAACTAATCCTGATGCAAAAGAGTATTTTAATAAGTTTCACCAGCTGCATGATCTCTCTCCTGTTACTTCGTCAGCATCACAACTGACAGCTTTGTTGGCAAAGGTGTTACCATTTTCATTTGAGTCGATTATTTTTTATATGCCGGTATTTTTAAGCTCGTTGGTTGTTATTCCTATTATTTTGATAGCACGTGCTTTAAAAAATCTGGAGATGGGGCTTATTGCAGCACTGCTGGCTTCTATCGCATGGAGTTATTACAACCGCACCATGGCAGGCTATTATGATACAGATATGCTCAACATCGTCTTGCCGATGTTTTTGCTCTGGTCGGTTATCTGGGCAATAGATACAAACAAAAATATCTATCTGCTTTTAACGGCTGTAGATATTTTGATATACCGCTGGTGGTATCCGCAATCATACTCTTTGGAGTTCTCTTTCTTTGGGTTGATACTGGCATATGCTCTGATTTTTGACCGTAAAAATCTTTTTAACTACAAACTGCTTGCCATTATGATGCTGGCAATGATGAATGGCGATGGTTTCATACGTTTTGCACTTGTAGTCGTAGCTTACTTTCTTTTTAGAGATAAAAAATATGATAAATTTGTCTTTTATATTTTGGGTGCTGCCATTGTGGCATTTTTACTCTCCGGTGGGCTTTTACCTATCTGGTCACAACTTAAAGGTTATGTTTTTAGAGATGTTGTGAGTCAGAGCGAAAAGGGTATGGGGCTGCATTTTTTTACGGTTATGCAAACAGTGCGTGAGGCAGGAAAAATTCCTTTTGAGACCTTTGCAAATCGCATTAGCGGGCATACCTCTGTCTTTGTTGTCTCTGTGATAGGCTATCTCTATCTTCTCTATAAGAAACCAATTATGATTTTCTCACTGCCCCTTGTTGGACTTGGCTTTTTAGCCTATGTCGGGGGTCTGCGTTTTACCATCTATGCCGTACCAGTTTTAGCCTTTGGCGTTGCATACCTCATTACAGAGCTCTCTAGCCGTATGCCGACTGTAAAGCTGAAGTATCTCAGTATGACTCTCTTGACAATGGCGATACTTTTTCCAAATTACAAACATATAGATGCCTACAAAGTACCTACTGTTTTTAATGCTGATGAAGTAAAAGTTTTAGAGGCACTTGGTAAGCAGGCTGACAGAGAAGACTATGTCATCTCTTGGTGGGATTATGGATATCCTATCCGTTACTATGCTGATGTAAAAACACTTGTGGATGGAGGAAAACACAGTGGGTCTGTGAATTTTCCGGTGAGTTTTATGCTCACGCATACACAAGAAGAAGCAGCAAAAATGGCACGTCTTGATGTTGAATATACAGAAAAGACGCATGCTTTTAGAGATGCTCACAAAGAGGAGATTGAAGATAAAAATCTGACAATCTTTTCTAATATTGAGCAGATGACAAAAGATTACAGTTTTAAAAATACAAATGATTTCCTTGCAGCACTAAAGTCTGATATAAAACTGCCTCAAAAAACTCGAGATATTTATTTTTATTTACCATTTCGTATGCTAAATATCTATCCGACAGTGACACTCTTTTCAAATATCAACTTGATGAACGGAGCAAAAGGTGCTCCTCCATTTTTTTATGTAAGTCGTAATTATAAAGATATTGGTTCTCAAATACAGCTTGGTGCTAATATATTTTTAGATAAAAAAACATTACACCTGACAATAGGTAAAAGAATAATGCCTATTCGTCGTTTTGTAAAAACTGAGTATGGTAAAGATATGCGTTTACATAAAAGTGTACAGATGGTAAACCTTGCTTCAAATATTTCTGTAATCTATATGGTTAATTATAATACAATATTGCTTATCGATGAAAAAACATACAACTCTATGTATATACAACTGATGGTACTAGAAAATTATAATCCAAAACTTTTTGAGCCGGTAATTTTAACACCGAGTGCAAAAGTTTACAAATTAAAAATATAAGGAAATTATATGCCAGCAATAAAAAAATGCCTTTTCCCTGCTGCAGGGTATGGAACACGATTTTTACCAGCTACTAAAGCCATTCCAAAAGAGATGTTGCCTGTTTTAACAAAACCTTTATTACAGTATGGTGTTGAAGAGGCTATAGATGCAGGACTTACTACGATGGCGATTGTGACAGGTCGTGGAAAGCGTGCGATTGAAGATCACTTTGACGTCTCGTATGAACTCGAACACCAGATAAAAGGCACTGCTAAAGAGGAGTACCTCACGCAGATTCGTAATGTTATTAATGCTTGTACATTTTCATACACTCGTCAGATTGAGATGAAAGGACTTGGGCATGCAATTTTAACTGGTGAGACCTTGATAGGGGAGGAATCTTTTGCTGTTATACTTGCAGATGATCTGTGCGATAATGACTCAAAGGGAGTTTTGGCACAGATGGTAAAACTCTACGAAGAACATAAATGCTCAATAGTCGCCGTTGAAGAAGTCCCAAAAGAAGATACAAACAAATATGGCGTCATTGCCGGAGAGTTTTTGAGCCCTAATTTAGTACGTGTCAACAATATGATAGAAAAACCTGATCCAAAAGATGCCCCTTCAAATCTGGCAATTATTGGTCGATATATTCTTACTCCAGATATTTTTGATATTTTGCGTGAGACAAAACCCGGAAAGGGTGGAGAGATTCAAATAACAGATGCACTTTTACAACAGGCAAAAGAGGGAAGAGTTTTGGCTTACAAGTTCCAAGGAAAACGCTTTGATTGTGGAAGTGTAGATGGTTTTGTGGAGGCAACAAGCTATTTTTACAAAAAGAGTACTAAATAATGAAATATAAACACAATTTTAATCCAACTATCTCCGATGAGACCGTTTTTGCAGAGAT
>CAZCMR010000084.1:0-5958 GCA_964499805.1 uncultured Sulfurimonas sp. | reverse complement strand
AGTGTTGATGACTGAACACGTCCCCCACTGAGCCCTTTTTGGATCTTTGAAGCAAGAAGAGGAGAGAGTTTGTACCCTACTATACGATCAAGCAGACGGCGAGCCTGCTGTGCATTTACCATCTTCATATCAATTTTACGTGCAGATTCAAGTGCATGTTTGATAGCTGTCTTTGTGATCTCATGAAAAACGATACGTGGCAGTGATTCAGGATCTTTTTTGATCGCATGGGCGATATGCCAGCCTATCGCTTCTCCTTCGCGGTCCTCATCGGTCGCGATATAGATAGTATCTGCTTTTTTAGCTTTCTCTTTTATCTCTTTGACTGTTGGAGCATTCTCTTTTGCTACGGAATATTTTGGCACTATTTCATGTGTTTCTTCATCAATAGTGATCCCAAAACGAGATTTTGGAAGGTCCCGGATGTGTCCTTTTGATGCTATAACATCATAATCTTTACCCAAAAAGTTCTTGATTGTACGGGCTTTTGCGGGTGATTCGACAATAATTAAATTCAATTCGTTTTCCTATATATATAGTAGAGTGATTTGGTTTTTGATTTTGGAAGTGTACCCTAAAAAATATAAATTGCAAAAAATTGCAAAAATTTATATATTTTTCTAAAGTAATTTTTTTGATGTCCGATTTAGTTTACATCTAGGGCAAGGAAGCCTAAAGATAAAATAAAATAACAAGAGCGAAAGGCTCTTCCATAGAAAAGGATTTATTATGGGTTTTAGAATTAACACAAACATCGGTGCAATGAATGCACACAGAAATTCGGTAATGAACAACATCGGACTTGATAAAAGTCTTAACTCTTTGAGTTCAGGTCTTCGTATCAATAAAGCTGCTGATGATGCTGCTGGTCTTGCAATTGCTGATAAACTTTCAGCTCAATCACAAGGTCTAGGTCAAGCTATCCGTAATGCAAATGACGGTATTGGTCTTATTCAAACTGCTGATGGTGCACTTGATGAGTACACAAGTATTCTTAAAAGAGTTCGTGTCCTAGCTACTCAAGCTGCCAATGATACTCAAGATGCAAAATCTCGTTCACATATTCAAAAAGAGGTTACTGCACTTTTACAAGAAGCTTCTGATATCGCTGCTACTACAAAATTTAATGGTGTAAAAATCTTAGATGGTACTGCTGGTACAGATACGAGTGGTGGATTTCTTTTCCATATCGGTGCTTATGCTAATGAGACACAAACAGCTAAAATTGCTACAAATACTGTAAGAGCGATTACTGGTACAGCTTTAGCAACAATTAAAACATTGACACAAACAAATGCTGAGTCTACTATCTCAACGATGGATACTGCACTTGATAACATCAATACAAAAAGAGCACAACTCGGTGCGGCTCAAAATAAACTTGAGTCAACTGTTAGAAATATCTCTGTTACTCAAGTAAATGTTACTGCTGCTGAATCTCAAATTCGTGATGTTGACTTTGCTGCTGAATCTGCAAACTTTGCAAAACACAACATTCTTGCTCAATCTGGTTCTTATGCTATGAGTCAAGCGAATGCTGTACAACAAAATGTACTAAGATTGTTACAATAATCTTAATCATTTCTTCTGAAGCTCATTGAGCTTCGGTCGATATTAAAAAACTCTTCAATCTCTCTTCATATATAGTACATATATTTAACATCTCTTCTATTAACAGTCTGTCAAAATTTTTTATATGTTTTGGGATATGTTGTAAATCTTTTGTATTGAAAAAGTCAAAGATAATAGGTGTTGCATAACTTAAAAAGTAGTCATAAACATTTACAAGTGCCGCATTTTCTCTTGTTGGTTCGATTAAAATCTCTAAGATCAGTGATATCAAATTGTGTAGATAATACTCTTTTTGCGTAGCTAAAGGACTCTTTTTATATTTCACAAGTTTTGTTTTAATGTTTTTGGCAAACGCTAAGCGTCCTTGCAGAGATCGTATATCTTCATTTGAGAGTGTTGTTGTTGCATATGTGTCAAATACTTTGTGGAGTTCTTTATGCAATAGCTTCTTATCAAGGCTCTTGGTAGTGTGAAGATCTTGTATCGAGAGAGGAAGGGTTCCTTTGATATATGCTCCATCACTTAGATTATATACTGTCTGTGTTTTGTTCTTAAGCAGCTCTATTGCTGTATGAAGTGACTGTAAAGAGGAGTAAAAAAGAGGAGTTGTATAGACTTTTTCTTTAAAATTACCCTCCACGGTAAAAAAGTCTCCTCGAAAAGAGATACTGTTGGTGAGCGTGTCAAGTTTATCTTTATCATATTGTGTATTGGTAAGAGTATGTGAAGCTGCGTGAGAGCGCCCTTCATTATCAAGAGCTAAATCAAGACCAAGTGTATAGATATTTGTAAAGTTGACAAGTATGGCTTGAAAAACAGAAGTTGAACCAACACAGGGGCCTGTATGGGAGTCAAAACCTTGATGATAATCTGTAGCCAGCTCCTCCATAATATAAACATTCTGTTTTGAAAATTTCTCTAAAACCTCCAAAGGAGTAAAACTGCCCGAAAGTAAAAGAGCCTCTTTTAAAAACTCTTTGGCATTGAATCCTTTAAGGTGCTCTTTTGATACTTCAAAACCATCAAGATGGGTGACAATATCGGGTTTGATGCCTTTTTCACAAAGTTTGTTGAGCACTGCAGAGACAGCTAATAGCGTAAAATTTTGATGATTTTCTTCCAGCCACTTTAGATTTTTTGAAAATGAGGGACCTGCGGCAACAATAAGAAGTGGTTTATCAGAGATAACTGAGGGAGAAAACTGCTGTGCTAAGTTGATAAACTTGTAATGGAGTTTCATATATGTGAGCTGTCTAGTATACTTTTCAAGGAGTGTTTTATATGGAAAAGATATAAAAACCTGTGATGCCAACGCATTTTTAATGAGCTTTATCTTCTCATCTGTATGTGCGCTAAAGTAGAGGTATTTAAGGTATTTGTTACGAAAAAAGCTGTTAGATAAGAAGTTTTTGAAGTTTTGTGTAAACTCCTCTTTGTTTTCATTGACAGAAAATGTAAGGGTTGCATCTATCTCATAATAGGGTGTCGTAAAGAGTGAAAGACGAAATAGCTCAATATCATCTTCAATGAGAAAGTATTCAAGAGCAGCAATTTTTTTGTCACTCAGAGGGATGTGCAGTCCTAATCCAAGACCAACAAATATAAATTTTTCGATTGTCTGCATCTGGGGTTTTTCTGGTATGTTGTGTAAGTAGTAACTCATGATAGGGTAGATACCTTCTAAACCTTTTACTTTGTCATCAAACTCTTCTGTATGCTGCTCGTAATCTTTAAACATGGGAAATCCATCAAAAATGTAAGAGCTTTTTGAGTAGTTTATCAAATCACTGAGTTGTTGAGAAAATGTATTACTGTTTTGTGCATATAAAAATTTTTGACTCTCAAGTTCCAAAACATCAAAATAGCCATCCTTATACTCAAGTGAGTAGCGTTGTGTCCGATGAGCTTTTTCAAGGGCATCTTCAAATTGTTCTATCTTTTGTAAAAGCGAGGGGTGTTGTTGTGCTAAGAACTCTCTGTTCTTTGTATATGTCTGTATGGCTTTTTCTTCAATTTCTTGCATCTATTGTTCCTTGCTTAAGGCTTCTTTAAGCGCTTGTGTATAGTAGGATATTAGTTGATAGAGCTGGTTTTTAAGAAGTTTGTCTATCTTGTAAAACTCTTTTAGATCAGAGTTGTTATTGTGCAAATGGTTATAAACAAAATTCAAAACATAGTAGAGGTAGCTGTCTAAAACTCTTGCAAGCTCATACTTATAAAGTGCTCTCTCTTTGGTGATGATTTTTGAAATATTTTGAGCATACTCTTTGGCATCTCTATTGTTTATCTGTTGTTCTTTGAGTTGTTTGTAGAGAGATTCAGCATGTGTGAGCTTCCCTTTGAGTTGTTTTTTATCCGTAGCGTTTAACTCTTTTTCTGCGTTTGTGAGAAGAAAATCCTTGAGCTCTTTTTTTGTATTATCTAAGAGTGCTTCCAAGTTGCCTATATCTTTTGCATGAAGAGGTGCCGCGGTATTAAAGAGAGCTCCGTCACTGAGATTATATATCTTTTGAAACTCTTTTTTGAATTTTGGCATATAGCGGTTTATAACGCTTACCGAACTGTAAAAGTGTGCTGTCGTATAGACTTTTTTTGTGAAATTTCCTTCTATCTCAAACAAATCCTCTTTGTAGGAGAGCGTCTCTTTTTTGGAAAACACATCTTCTATTTCAAGCTGTTTTGTATCTTGATGGATCGCTGTATGGTCCAGTCCTGTTTCACTGTCTACTGCAAGATCAAGACCAAGAAGGTAGATCTTACCCACTTTCAGGGCTAAAAGCAGCATATAGCTTAGAGAGCCGATGCAGGGTGCAGAAACATTAAAGGCATCTGCTTTGTAGTTAGAGCCTGCTTCATAGAGAAAGATATTCTCTTTTTTTAGTATCTTAAAGAGCTTTTTGGGTGAAGAAGCAGCCAAAAAGAGGAGAGAATTATCTAAAAATGAGATATCTTCCAACTTTTCAAAAGAGAGCAGGGAGGCATCAAATGGGTCAAGATGGATGACAATATCAGGAACAACATTGTGCATCTCGAGATACTTCAAAGCAGAAGATACAGCGACAATAACAAAATTGTGTTTGTTCTTTTTGAGAAACTCTATATTTTTTTGCAAAGAGGGACCGCTGGCTACGAGTAAAAAGGGTGTCTCTTTCAGGGGAGATTTTTGAAAATCTGTATCTTTGAGCAAAATATTGTAGCCGCTTGAGAGACTCTCAAGAGGAGAGATGCTTATCTTCATATAGTCATGGAAGAGGAACTTCAAGTCAGAGTGCGTGGAGATGGCAACATAAAATTTGTTTGTTTTATCATCTGAGTGGCTCAACAGCTGGAAATACTTGATAAAATGGTTGTAAAAGTGGGACTCTTGTAAAAAATGCTCTGCTGTATGTGCAAACTCTGTATCATCTTCAAAAACGGAGAAAAAGAGTGTAGCACCTTTTGCAAGCTCCTTGTAGTTTGTACAAAAAAGAGAGAGGCGAAAGAGCTCCAAATCATCCTCTACTATCAGATAGACCTTTGCAGACACCTTGTGTGCAATGGCGCTGATATGCAGACCGAGTCCTACGCCAAAAAAGATGTATTTGTCTATGCTTTTAAGCTCTTTTGTCTCTGTCTCTTCGGTTTCGTGGAGAATATCAGCTACATAAGAGGCATAGAACTCAAGGGGCTGCTCTTGCTTTTTTTTCTCAAACGCAGCAACACGCTCTTGGGAGTAACTCTGTCGTACAAACCCTTCAAAGCAGTTGTTTTGTGTCGAGAAGTCAACACTTTGGAGTGCATTTGTTGTATGGGTATCGGTCTTTTTGTCATAAAGATAGTTCCCTGATGTTTTCTCTAAGACATCAAAGTTTCCGTTTTCAAATACAAGCTCATAACGCTCTTTATAGTGCCCGTTACTCACTGCCGCATCATACTCTGAGAGTTTGGCAAAGAGTTCTGGATGGTGTTGTTCTATGTAGGCTATGTTGTCATTAAAATTTTTTGTTACGATGGCATTGATATCGTGCATCTTATCCCTTTAGTTTTGTCTCTAACTCTTGTGCAATATCCTCTAAGGCTCTGATGATGGTTGCATAAATCTCTGAAATTTCTCTCTCTATATCGATCTCTTGTGTGTTGCACAGATCAAAGATATAGGGGTAGATAAAGCGTGTGTAGTTATGAAAAATCAAAGCACGCATTTCACAGGCTTCCTCACTACAAAAGCAAATAGCGTTCTCTAGTTTTATAAGTCTCTCAAGTAGCTGCGTTTGGTCTGCAATGTGCTGTTTGTCATAGGTTTGCAAGAGCGATTTTATCTGTGTGATATCTTTAACAACACTCTCTAAAGCTGCAAGCTCTTTGGTACTAAGCCTATTTTCACTGGCATTGAAGAAGAGTTCAAAG
>CAZCMR010000083.1:0-5989 GCA_964499805.1 uncultured Sulfurimonas sp. | reverse complement strand
GTTGAAATTTTTAAGCAAGAAGTATTACTTTTTTACCCATTTTATTGACTTAAAGCTTATGTACTGCAAGTTAATGTTACAAAAATTAATACTATTGTATAGGTGCATTTTTAGGTGTATCTGTAGCAGATAACGCGATAATACCACCTTTTAAAACTTGAGTGTTTTTAAAACCTAACTCTTTAAGACCTACAGCTGCCATAGTAGCTCGAGTGCCTGAATGACAGACAACAATGAGTGGTTTGTTAGTTGGTAGTTTGTTAAGATTTGCTTTTGTAAAAAGTTTTTCAATTGGAATATGTAAAGCATTTTTTGCGCTAAGTGCTACAATATTTGCTTCACTGTCCGTACGTATGTCCAAGAGAGTAAAATCTTTATTATCTCTATACATTTTCATAATACTGTCAGCTTTAACAAACATTTTTGAATCTGCACATGTTTTTTGTGTAAGGTGTGAATAGAAGCCGTTAAGCTGTTCTGCTTTGTTTGCATCATAGGCAAAAGATGCCGTTGAAAGTAAGATAGTGGTTAATGACAGAAGTATTGTTTTTTTCATTCTGTTTCCTTATAATTTAAATTTGAATGTATTATATAACATTTCTTATTTATCATATTTTGTAAATTTAATATGTAGTATCAAATACTAATCTAAGAGAATTTTTTTATTTTATGGATCTCTGTTTTTTCTCTTGACATACTGAACATATGTTCGCTATAATTTGAACATATGTGCACATTAATTTTGAAAAAGTACCAGAAAATGGTCTATAAAAGGAAAAATTATGAAAAATAGAAATATGTTAAGAGGCGAAGGTCGCCGTATGAGAAACAGAGGATTGGGTGAAGGGTTCGGATCTCTTCAGGCTCAAGAGGTCAGAGAAGGAAGAGGACGTGGACAAGGACAAAGAAGAGGTCGAGGTTTAGGCCAAGGAGAAGGAAGAAGAGCGCGAGAAGGAGGAAGAGGTATGCGAGGCAGAAAAATGTATAATGAAGAGCTGCGCAGTATGAAAGTTGCGATTGTTACAAATAATGAAGAGAGTGTTGCAAAACATATCGGATTAGCTAAAAAAATAGCATTTTATGAATTACCTTCGGGCTGTTTATTGGAGGTAGTGGAAAATCCAATTATGCAAAAAATAAAAGAGGAGCATATTACTATTGAAAAAGAGAGTGAAGGTGCACGTCATTTGGGCGTAGGACATACTATACCAGCTTTTTTGAAAGAGAAAGGTGTGGATGTCTTTGTTACGTATGAGTTTGGCAAAGGAGTACGTGATAATCTGCTTGCAGCAGGGATCACACCTCTTGTACCTGAGAACCACAATATCAAAGATATCATTGAAACATTAAAACATAACGAGTCATAAGGATAGAGAAAAGAAATGAAAAGAGTGAATACCAATGCATAAAAAAGAGCAGAAAAATCAGGTAATGACAATATCTTTGGCACATTTGGCTCATGATACATACTCTGCCTTTTTGGCACCGATCTTGCCGTTGTTGATAGAGAAACTTGGAATGAGCCTTGTAATGAGTGCTTTTTTAGACATAGCAAGAAAACTGCCTTCTTTGTTAAATCCTTTTTTTGGACTTTTGGCGGAGCGTACAGATGCCCGTTATTTTGTGATCATATCACCTGCTCTTACCGCTGCGAGTATGTCTCTTTTAGGCGTTGCGGACTCTTATGCTCTCTTGATTGTATTACTTACAATTTCGGGCATAAGCTCAACGCTGTTTCACATTCCGTCTCCCGGAATTATAAAATTGTCCTCAGGAAAAAAACTAGGTAGAGGAATGAGCTACTATATGGTCGGTGGTGAGCTTGCCAGAACGGTGGGCCCATTGCTTATCACTGGGGCTGTTTCATTATGGGGACTGGAGGGAACATGGCGTTTAATGCCTTTTGGTTTTGTCGCTTCTGCTATCTTATACTACAGACTGAAGGATTTTACATTCACTCAAAAAAAGTTTACAAAACAGAGTGAGAAGGGTGATGCTATGTTGGAAGTGAAACGCTTTGCACCTGTTTTTGGTGTGATGAGTGGCTTTATGTTCTTCCAATCCGCAATGAAAATGGCAACCACGCTCTATTTGGCCGTTTATTTGACCCAGCATGGTTTGAGTATATGGTATGCGAGTATTGCTCTTTCTGTTTTACAGTTCTTTGGTGTTATCGGAACCTTTCTTGCGGGAACACTTTCTGACAGAATCGGAAGACAAAAGACTCTTGTTCTTATGTCAAGCGGTGCAGCAGTGACGATGACACTTTTTTTATTGACCCAAAGTCTCTATATGTACTTCGTACTTCTTGCGTTTCTTGGTATATTTATGTTTGCCAATGGCCCTGTCATGCTCTCAATAGTTCATGAACTGGAGACAAAAATGCCTACATTCATCAACAGTCTTTATATGACGATCAATTTTAGTATCAGTTCTGTTGTCGTTCTTTTAATGGGAATCTTTGGAGACAGTTTTGGATTGGATATTACCTATACCATTGCTGCGGTTTTGGCATTCTTTGCTATTCCTTTTGCTCTGTCTATTGATTATGTTGTAAAAAAATCTTGACATTATGAACATATGTTCGATATAATCTTTCTATGGACTCAATAAATATACTCTCAATTATTGCTATTGCATTTTTAGGTTCATTTGGACACTGTATGGGAATGTGTGGCGGTATTGTCATTGCATACAGTACTACAAAGATAGAAGATAAGTGGAGTAAGACAAAACAGGCATTTGCTCATCTTTTATATTCAACTGGACGTATCACTACATATACACTGCTTGGTGCGATGTTTGGTTTTCTGGGTGGTGTTGCCACTTTTAACAATCTTACGAACGGATTGATGCTTGTTTTTGCAGGTCTGTTTATGGTTTTGGCGGGACTCTCGCTCTCTGGAAAGATCAAGTTCCTGACACTTTTGGAACACTCCTTTGCTTCGAACTCATGGTATACAAAAATATTCAGAGAACTTTTGCAGACGCGTTCACTGTTGAGCTTTTTTGTTTTGGGAATGTTAAATGGTCTGCTCCCGTGTGGACTGGTTTACTTTTTTGCTATTACTGCAGCAAGTACAGGAAGCCCTTTGTATGGTGCTTTAGTGATGTTTATCTTTGGTCTAAGTACTGTGCCGGCTCTTTTTTCACTGGGCTTTTTTGTAGGACTTTATAAAAATTCAAAATTTAGAAATCTTATGATGACACTTGCTGCTATCAGTGTTGTTCTTTTTGGGCTCTATACTATTCGCAATGGGTATTATTATATAAAATATCCCCAAAAAACATTGAGTGAATGTTGCGAATTTGATCCTGATAAACAAAATAAAGAGATAGATCAAAATAATTTAAAGGAGATAAAGATAAATGAAAATAGTTCTAGCAGTAGATGAAGATAAACAGACAATAGTAAAAAGAACGGGGCAGAGTGCATATTTTGCTATTTATGAAGATGAGAAGTTGGTAGATTTGGTACCAAACAAACATCATGATGGTGGACATCACGCACATCGTCATAATGAAGAGCACGATCATGAAGGCCTGAGTCATGATGAGCATACTAATTCACATAGAAAAGATGTAGAAGCTTTAAAAGAGTGTGATATTATTTTAGTTCAGGCTGTAGGTGAAAATATGAAAGAGGCATTAGAATCCATTGGACTAAAAGTGAAAAAAATACGTCAAAAACATGGAAAAACTGCAGACGAAGTTGTGAAAAACTTCTTAAGTGGAAATATTTAAAGGAGCTACAGATGGTATATAAAATTTCTCTTGCTTTAGCAGCACTTTTGAGTTTTAGCGGGTGTCAAGAGAAACATCACTCTAACCTTGATGGAAAAAAACTCTTAGAACAGAAGTGTTCACAGTGTCACAATCTTGATTTGCCGCCAAAAACCTTTGAAGATGAAAAAGCACCACCGATGATGGCTGTCGCTTTTCATATTAAAGATTTCATTAAAGCTGCAAATGAGAGTGAAAAGATTCCCAGGGCGATTGATTTCGTAAAAGATTATGTTGTAAACCCAAGTGCTTCAAAATCATTCTGTGATAAAAAAAGCTTAGAGAGTTATGGTGTGATGCCTTCACAAAAGGGTAATGTTACACAAGAGGAACTCCAGGCGATTGCCGAGTATATGTTTGAGCATTATACGATTAAAAATCTTACAGAGGCACAGGCTATACAAAACAGACTGATGAAGATGCCTAAAGGAGAGAGACTCGCTATTAAATATAATTGTCTTGGATGCCATAAAGTAGAGAGAGATTTGGTCGGACCATCTTTTGCAAAAATTGCAAAACGCTACTCCTTTGATAGTAAAAAAATACAAGAGAGCATAAAAAATGGTTCTCAATCCAAATGGAAAGGGCACAGAGGGGCAATAATGCCTGCTTTTAAAGATAAAATCAGTGAGAAAGATATGAAAATTCTTGCCAAATGGATAGTAAAAGAGAAGAGATGAGCGGAAGAAAAAAGATACACAGACATATAGAAGTAGATCATAGTGGGGTTTGTTTCAAACCATGTGGTGTCAAACGCAGTGAGTTGCAACGGATATATCTTTTAGAAGATGAGATGGAGGCGATTCGTCTTGCTGATTATGAAGGGCTTTATCAGCAGGAGTGCGCTGATAAAATGGGAATATCACGGACAACTTTTTCACGTCTGGTAGAGAGTGCAAGAAAAAAGATCGCAGATGCTTTTGTCAATACGAAAGCACTTAACATTAAAACAAAAACTACAAAATAAGTTCTATATTTTACAGCCTCGTCCTGCTATTGCTTCAAGGGTGGATTCTCGAAACATTTTTTGGAGTAAGAGTTTGGGTTCCATCCATTGATCATGCAAAGCGCATTTGCATAAGCCGTTACAAAAGCCGATACCTAAAACACACTGCTCATCTTTGATGGAATCATGGAAGATATCTAAAATTTCACTGACCATAATCTCAGAAGGCGGTTTCGCAAAGGAGTAACCTCCATCTCTTCCTCTTGTTGAAATGACTAATCCGGATTTTACAACTTCTGTCATTATTTTTGTTAAAAATTTGTAAGGTATGTATAATACTTCTGAAAGGTTGCTTGCATTCATCAGTTTAGAATCTTTATTGTCAGCCATATAAGCTAAAATTCTTATAGCATACTGTGAACTTTTACTTAATTGCATGAGATTCCTTTCTTTTTTTTTAAATTATAGCATATTTGCAAATACTATTACTACCTTTAGGTAGAATTAAATATTTTTTTGTAAAATTCCAATTACTACTTATAGGTAGAAAATAAAAAGGATGATTTATGACTGAACGCATAACGAAAAGTATGGCAAAAAACATCTATTATGGTGGTGGTACATTCGCCTTAATGATATTTATTGCACTTACTTTTGACACAGTACATCAGATTCCAGAACGATCAAACCAACAAAATATGACTGCAAGTGTTGTTGCAGGTAAAAAATTGTGGGAAAAAAATGATTGTGTTGGATGTCATACAATTGTAGGTGAGGGCGCATACTATGCACCAGAACTTATGAATGTATTTCAAAGAAGAGGAGGCGGAGATGAAGCCTCGTTTAAAGCATATATGCAAGGCTGGATGGCAGCACAACCACTTGATACGCCTAACAGAAGAAAGATGCCACAGTTTCACTTAACACCAAAACAAGTGGATAATTTGTCAGATTTCTTAATTTGGACGTCTAAAGTAAATGCCAATGACTGGCCACCAACCATTGAAGGATAGGAGAAAAATATGAAATACACATCACAAGCGGTCGCAAAACCGTACTTTATTTTTGCACTTATCCTCCTTGCCGGAGAGATACTTTTTGGTATTTTAATGGGAGTTCAGTATATATGGGGAGATTTCTTATTTCCACTTGTTCCATTTAATGTTTTAAGAATGGTGCATACAAACTTGCTTATTGTTCTGTTGCTCTTCGGTTTTATGGGTGCAACATACTATCTCATTCCTGAAGAGGCAGAGAGAG
>CAZCMR010000082.1:0-6070 GCA_964499805.1 uncultured Sulfurimonas sp. | reverse complement strand
AATACCTATGTTATACTTTGATGAATTTCTTCAAAGGATTTATATGGACAAAAAAATTATTTTAGTTCATGACAATAAAGATGATTTAAGTAAATTAATCAATTTTTTTAACTCAATTCAAGATATCCAACTCAAGATAGTAAGTTCATTAGAAGATTTTAAGCTCTATATTAAAAATAATTCAGTTGAGCTTATACTTGCAAATGAAATAGAGGATTCTCTTCGTATATGCAAATATATACGCTCAAATAATGAGATAAGCTTTCTACCTTTTCTCTACATAATACAAAACGATAATTTTGAAAATATAAAAAATGCTTATGATACAGGTGTAAATGAATGTATAAGAACTCCTATAAATCTTGATGAGACTCTCCTTCGAATTAGAAAATATATTGAAAACTACTCTGCACTCAAAAAATGTTTAATGCAGAGTGAAAAACTAGCCCTCTATGTATCAACAGACAAGTTAACAAAAATTTCCAACAATATGCATATGCAGACACTGCTCTTACAATCATTAAAAGAGTACGAACGCTACAATAAAGTCTTTTCAATTATCTATTTTCAAATTGATGATATGCCACAAATCAACTCATTATTTGGTTTTTATACTGGCGACAAGCTATTGAAAGAGGTGGCTCAGTACGTCTCTAAATCAATAAGAACCAGCGATGTGATTGCTAGATGGGGAGGAGGAGATTTTGTCATTTTAACACCACATACAAGTCTTGAATTTGCTAAACATTTGACAAAAAAACTTCATCTTCAACTTATAAAAAAAACTTTTATTTCAGGATTACAAATTAAAGTCAATTTTGGAATAACACAAGTAATAAAAGGAGATAACATCCACACAATTATCCAACGTGCAAAAAGTTCTCTCAAAAGAAATATAAGTGAACATGCAGCAACTAGAGATATAAGTTAAGCATCCCACCGGTGCTGCGTTTGAAGATTTACCAGAGGATTGGAAATGTCCCGGATGCGGTGCACAAAAAGAGTACTTTAATCCCCTTGAGTAGATTCTAATGTAGTTCGTAGTTAATCGGTACCGTTAAAGTGAGCTCTTCGAGTGGTTTTGGAAACTCTCCGGAGAGTTTGGTTATCGTTTTGAGTGCTGCACGGCCTAATATAGCACTCTGAGATGATATAACATGTGTATCAGATACACTACCATCTTTATGCAAAAAGAACTTTACAACTACGGTACCTTCGATCCCTCTTTTTCTTGCTCTTCTTGGATAGTAAAGATTCTCTCTTATTAAAGAAGCAATTTTATTGATATTTTGCTCTATATATATCTTCTCTTTACTTTTACACTCTCTTACCTGAGGCGGATTTGGGGGAGCTGTTTGTACCATAGGTTCAATCTTTTCATGCTTTACTTCTTTTGGAGGAGTTGCAAGAAGCGTCGGCTTTTCTACTTTCTTTTCAATAGTTTTACGAAGCGTTTTTTTAGAAACTTTTTTGACTACTTTCTTCTTTTTTCTAACACTCTTTTTTTTCTTTGGTAGATCTTTTTTCTTTACACGAGGCTTTTGTGGGGTCTTCTTTTTTTTGATTTGAGGCTGCTGAGAGCTTTTAGGCTCACTGCGTTTACTCTTCTTTTGTATTGTGGAGAGATTGACACAGATACGCTTCTCTTTTGGAGATGAAACATGCGGTGTAATCGTCGTATAGAGATAAAATAAAACCGCTAAAAGAGATGAGTGTATCAGCAGTGAAAAAAGCAGAGATTTTGTGTGATGTTTCATGCGAATGATACTATCAAAATCTCTGTTATATTTTTGTTAAATGGCACGTTTAAATTCTGGATATGCTTCGACACCTACTTCGTTTACATCAAGACCTTCAAGTTGTGCATCATCTTCTGCTCTGAATTTTACAAATATATTTATCAGGTAAATTACTACAAAAGAACTGACAAAAGCAAATACCGCAACAACAACAATCCCTTTTAACTGGTCTAAAATAGAGATACTATCTACAAATATACCAACTGCTAATGTTCCCCAAATCCCGTTTATAAGATGAACAGAGAGTGCACCTACAGGATCATCGAGTTGAAACTTATCAAAAACAGGAACAGCAAAAACAACTAAAGCTCCACCAATTGCTCCAATTAGAATCGGTGTATAAATATCATACAGATCCGGTCCTGCAGTAATAGCCACAAGTCCACCCAATGCACCATTTAAGATCATAGTTATATCAAGCAGTTTGTATCTTGCATACATTATTATTGCAGCGATTATTGCACCGGCAAGCCCTGCTGTGTTTGTATTCATAATCGTTTTGGCAACAGTATCAGCATTTGCAACAGAAGAGATAGAGCCGACGCTTCCTCCGTTAAATCCAAACCAACCTATCCATAACAGAAGTGCTCCTAGTACCATAAGTGGGATATTTGAAGCAGGAACTACTCTTATTTTCCCATCTTTATAACGTCCTTTACGAGGCCCTATGATCAAAATAGCAGCTAAAAGAGCCCAGCCTCCGGTAGAATGAATAACAGTTGAACCTGCCAGATCATACATATTAAGATCTAAAAAGGTTCCATCTAAAAAATTTGCTCCCCAGCTTATATTAACAACAAGCGGGTAGATGACTCCGGCCATAGCAACTGTAAAGATCATTAAGGGAATTATTTTCACCCTTTCACTGACACCGCCACTCATAATGTTGACAGTTTTCCCTACAAAGGCCATCTGAAACAAAAATGCAGCCCATATGCTCATAGATGAGTTCTCCCAAGAACCAAACGCAAGGCTGTATCCAATGAGTAAAAAGACTAAAGAGGCGACAGCATATATCATCGTATTTACAGTTAATACAGAAGATACATTCTTCGTTCGAACCAGTCCGGCTTCAAGCATGGCAAACCCAGGTACCATAAATATAATAAGTACCATTGAAAAGAGAATAAAAAATGTATCTATTATGTATTTAAAATCAGCTTCTGACATAATAATTGCCTTTAAGAATAAAATATTCTGAACATACTAGCAAAAAAGAGATGATTTATAAAAGAGAAAATGATTAAATTTTAATCATTGTAAGGTTTTACATAGCAGTGTGCTATGTAAAATAAAAATTTGAAAATTAGATAGCTTCTTCATCCGTTTCGCCTGTACGGATTCTGATGATTTTTTCAATATCACTTACGAAAATTTTACCATCACCTATCTTACCTGTACGTGCAGCTTCGACAATAGTAGAAGTAACTTGTTCTACCATATCTTCAGCAACTATCATTTCCATTTTAATTTTTGGTAAAAAGTCAACAACATACTCAGCCCCACGGTAAAGCTCACTGTGCCCTTTTTGACGACCATAACCCTTTACTTCACTTACTGTCATCCCATCAATACCAATTTCAGCAAGTGCATCTTTTACATCTTCCAACTTGAAAGGTTTTATAATAGCTTCTATTCTTTTCATTATTACTACTCCAAAATTTTATTATTTGTCAATTGTAACCATATTTAATTACAAAATCAAGATGCCAATCTCAAAAAGAGATTAGCTATTCATATATCTTTCACCATGAACAGATTCGTCAAGTCCCATAGTTTCACTCTCTTCATCAACACGACTTCCACCTGTAAGTGCTGTTGCAATATAATAGACAACAACTGTACCGATTAATGTAAAAAGACCGATAAGAACTACTGATTCTACTTGAACTAAAAATTGTCCCATTCTATCACCAGACTCTTTAAGTGGACCATCCCATAGTAAGTCATTATCTTTTACAGCTAAAAGACCTGTTGCAAGTGCACCAAAAAGACCAGCTAAGAAGTGAACACCAAATGCATCTAAAGAGTCATCATAACCAAGTTTTTTCTTCAATACTGTAACACCCCAGAATGCAAAAACAGTTCCTAAAATACCCATAATAAAAGCGCCACCTATACTTACAAAACCAGCAGCCGGAGTAATAGAAACAAGACCTGCAACAGCACCTGTAGCAATTCCTAATAATGTAGGTTTTTTATACACAAACCACTCAAGTAACATCCAAGTAATAGCAGCTGCAGCAGTAGCGATTGTAGTAGTCAGAAGAGCTAGACCGGCGATTGCGTTTGCTCCAAATGCAGAACCAGCATTAAATCCATACCAACCAAACCATAATAGCGCTGCACCAAGTGCAGTTAGAAGTACAGTAGCAGGTTTCATAGCAGATTTAGGATATCCTGCACGTTTGCCAACTAAAAACGCAAGTACCAAACCGGCTAAACCGCCATTCATGTGTACAACAGTGCCACCGGCAAAGTCCAATGCACCAGCATCAAACAGAAGTGCACCCTCACCTCCCCATACCATATGCGCAACAGGAGCATATACTACAAGTCCCCAGATAGCAACGAAAACCAACCAAGTAGAGAACTTGATACGCTCAATAACAGATCCAGATGCAATCGCAACTGTAATAGCAGCAAATGTTCCCTGAAAAGCAACAAATACATAAGTAGGATATGTTCCACTCAGGTCTGTCCATTTGATTCCGTTTAACATTACATTACCAAATCCACCCATTACATTTTGAACAGCAGATGATTCAGCTGTACCAAACGCAATTGAGTATCCAGCGATAATCCAAACTACAAATGCAACTACAAATGCTCCAAAGACCATTGCATAAGTATTAAGCACATTTTTACTTCTTGTCATACCAGAATAAAAGAGAGCCAGACCGGCAGGTGTCATAAGTAACACTAATGCAGTTGATATCATCATCCACGCTGTATCCCCAGTATCAAGTCTATCTTCAGCCAACACCAAAGAAGGTAAAGCTAACAGTAAAGCTACTAACCATTTCTTCATAAAAAATCCTTTAATTTAAATTTCAGTCGTAAGTATAGAATACTTTTATCATATAATGCACAACTTATTGCCTATTTTTTAATCAATGTTTTTATGCTTAAAATCAATGTTAAAGAAAAATTTTAATTATTAAACATTTTATTAAGGCATAAAAGAGTAGAATAAGACAATTTAATTTTTAGGTGTTTTAATGGGCAACTTGTTAAACAATGACGAAATACAAACTATAAATATAGAAGAGACTCTTCAAAACAGTTATCTTGACTACTCTATGAGTGTAATTGTTGGGCGTGCGCTCCCTGATGTAAGAGATGGTCTTAAACCCGTCCACAGAAGAATACTCTATGCGATGGATAAGCTTAACCTCTCTTTTGGTGCTAAGTATAAAAAATCTGCTCGTATCGTCGGCGATGTTATAGGTCAGTACCATCCTCACGGGGATACTGCTGTTTATGATGCACTTGTAAGAATGGCTCAGGATTTTTCTATGCGCATGGAACTGGTTGACGGGCAAGGAAACTTCGGTTCTGTCGATGGTGACTCTGCAGCGGCAATGCGTTATACAGAAGCACGTATGACAAAATATGCCGGAGAACTTTTAAAAGATTTGGAAAAGAATACGGTGAACATGATAGATAACTATGATGCCACAACAAAAGAGCCGGATGTTATGCCTACTCGTGTACCAAACCTTCTTATAAACGGATCTTCAGGTATTGCTGTGGGTATGGCGACAAATATTCCACCGCACAACCCTACTGAAATCATGAACGGGCTTAAAGCTCTGTTGGCAAATCCGAACATCACACTTCCAGAGATTATGGAGCATATAAAAGCTCCAGACTTTCCAACAGGTGGTATCATCTTTGGGAAAAAAGGAATCATGGATGCGTATGAAACAGGACGTGGACGTATTAAAGTTCGTGCAAAGACACATATAGAGCAAAAAGCGAAAAAAGAGGTCATTGTCATTGATGAACTTCCATACCAGGTAAATAAAGCACGTCTTATTGAAAATGTTGCAAACCTTGTAAAAGACAAGATGATAGACGGTGTAAGTGAAATCAGAGATGAATCAGACCGTGACGGTATGCGTGTTGTTATTGAGCTTAAACGCGATGCAATCAGTGAGATCGTTCTAAACAATCTCTTTAAACAGACTGCGATGCAGACAACCTTTGGTATCATCATGCTATCTATATTAAATCAAGAGCCTAGAATCTTTGGTATTATAGATATT
>CAZCMR010000081.1:0-6181 GCA_964499805.1 uncultured Sulfurimonas sp. | reverse complement strand
TCATAATTTGTTTGAAATCTCAACAATCTGTTTGAGCTTTTTCTTTGGTCTTGCATTTGCAAGTGCCTCTTTTGCCATCTCAAAACCATCCTGCATATCACGAGCAAGTCCATCGACCATCAGCGATGCAGCTGTGTTGATAAGCACTATGTCACGCTGTGCATCTGTCGCGTTGTTATCAAAGATATTGTACATGATCTTGGCATTTTCTTTTGCATCGCCACCCGCTATGGCTTCTAACGGTGCAAGAGCGAGTCCGTAGTTTTGCGGATCTATCTCAAACTCTTCCACTTTGCCATCTTTTAGACGTGTCGCATAGCTCACACCACTGATACCTATCTCATCCATTCCCTCTTGAGAACTCACCACAAGAGCAGAAGAAGCACCGTTTATCTTCAAGGCTTCGGCCATCTTCGGCACAAAAGTCTTGTCAAATACACCAAGCATATATTTTGATACATTTGCAGGATTTGTAAGCGGCCCCAAAACATTAAAGACCGTTTTTGTATCTATGGACTTTCGCACAGGCATAATGAACTTCATAGCAGGATGATGATTTTGTGCAAACATAAAACACCAGCCGGCTTCCTCTAAAAGACGTGCATTTTGCGCAACACCAAGAGAGAGATTTATGCCAAGTGCTTCAAGCACATCAGCACTCCCGCTTTTTGAAGTGATAGAGCGATTTCCGTGTTTTGCCACTGTTGCACCACAAGAAGCTGTCAAGATAGAGGTCGTTGAAGAGATATTAAAAGAGCCTATCTTATCTCCTCCTGTACCGACGATGTCAATTGCTTTTTGACGTAACTCCTCGGAGATAGGTAAAGCCACAGCAAAACTTCGCATCACATCCGCTGCCGCTGCGATCACCTCTACAGGAGTCGCTGCGTTTAGCTCAAGAGAGAGCAGAAACTCCCGCATCTGCTCATCGTTCATCTCATGTTTAAAGAGCGCAGTAAACTTCGCTTTTGCTTCTTCATAATTCATACTATATTTCCTTGATGTATTGGTCTTGGAGGGATTTTGGAGTCGATTTTGTTGTCGGAAGTGCCAACACCTTATACTTTTTTGCTGCGTTTAGGTAGTTGATGGTTATAACATCTCCCACTGCTACATTTTTACTCGGTTTGACTACTACATCATTGATAAGAACTACACCATTACTAAGCATATCCTGTGCTATTGAGCGTCTTTTTGTAATATTTACAGAGTTTAGGAACTTATCTATTCGCATTCCATTCTTTCCTTTTTCATGCTTCTTTAGGAAATAGTAAGTGCTCATTGGAGGCTCAGAGCGAAGCGAGGATTTGTCCTCTAATGAGTGCTTACTATTTACGCCTATTTTTTTATTTATTGTAGAGTAATTAAACTAAAATATATCTAAGAAAAAAGAGAAGTTGGAACATTTTTTGCATCATCTTTTTAAAAAGAGACGAAGTGCACCAAATAAAAAGAGTCCTATCGCTACCTCTTTAAGATTTTTATCGTATAAAAGTGTAAAAAATCCCGCTGTAATCAACAAAAATCCATCTAAAAGCGGTTTAAGATAAGCTTTTATCTCTTTTGCTATCCAGTGAAGCTGATCATCCGAAAGCTTTACTGCGACATCGTCCTCTGCAATCTTTTGAAAACTCTTTTGGATGTTTTGTACAACAAAGGGAGTATCTTTGATCCCTTGTGTCAAAAGTTCACTAAATGTTTTTGCACCCAATGCTTTTGGAATGTTATCCTGCAGTGTCGGCAAGATATCTTTTATACCGTTAAAGTTCTCTATGTAAGTCGTTCCAAGCCCTTCAATGATGGCACTGACACGCAAAATGTAGATGGCATCAGACGGAAGTTTGAAAGGAAGATCTTTTGTACTTGCCAAAACATCAAACGCAAGCTGCTGCATCGATTCACTTGTCAGATTTTCATTAGAGAAGATGGCAAACATCTTGGCAGAAAACTCTGCAAGCTCTGCGGTTGGTGCTTCATAGGCAACCGTACCGAGGCGTTTGTTGGCACTGATGTAGAGTTCGTAGTTTTGTTCATTTGCTGCTTTGATAAGCTCGATAATGGCAACACGCGTTGCGTTTGGCACACGCTTAACCATCCCAAAATCAAGTAAAATCAACTCACCCTCTTTAGATACCAAAAGATTTCCCGGGTGCGGATCTGCGTGAAAATAACCCTCTAAAAGCATCTGATCTGTATAGAAGTTTATCAGTTTTCTGATGATAGAGTGAAAATCTATCTCATATTTTTGCAGGTTCTCTTTGTCATCAAACCGAAACCCCTCCTCATAGCTCATTACTATGGCACAGTCACAACAGTACTCTTCGTAGGGTTTAGGAAAAGTAACACCACTTTTGGCATAGACCTCTGAAAAACTTTTAAGATTATGCAGTTCATTGTGAAACGACACCTCTTGGAGTATCATCTTTGAAAATTCACTGATGACGGCATCTATGGAATTCTTCGTATAGGTAGAGAAGAACGGTCTAAAAAGATTGTTAAAAAAGTTCAGTATCTTTATATCTACACTCACTTGATCAACGATAGTCGCACGTCTGAGCTTGACTGCAACCTTACTTCCATCATGCAAGTAGGCACAATGCACCTGCCCAATAGAAGCAGAAGCAAGCGGCGCTTTATCGAACTCTTTAAAACACTCTTTTTCACCAAAGGCCTCATCATATACTGCTTCAAACTCCTGCTTGCTCATCGGTGGCAGTTGATCGTGCAGCTCTTTAAGTTCACAGAGGTATTCGTCACTGAAAAAATCACTGCGTGTAGCGAGCACCTGAGCCAGTTTGATAAAACTAGCTCCAAGAACAACGACAGTAGCACTAAGCTCCTTCGGTGGCAGTGGCCTGAGTCCTAAAAAGCTCTCTTTTTTCTTGATGATAAGATAGAGCGTAAGAAGAAAAATAAAAACAGCCCAAACTCTTTTTGGACTATAATACTTTAACTTTTGGATAGCTCATCCTTTAGCTTTGCTATGTCCTCTTTTGTAGCAAGACCAAGCTCATCTATGACCTCTTTGATACTTGTTTTGAAGAGCTCTTTTATGCGTTCTTCCTCCTCTTTGCCTTTTGTACTTAGAGATTCTACAAGAGAAGCGGCATCATCTTTTTTGAGTTTGCCCTCCTCTTCAAGTTTTTTTATCTCATTTTCAACTTTTTCTTTTAAAACAACACCCATTCCCAAACCGGTATATAACATATCTTTTAGCATCTTAGTATCCTTTGTGTTTTCTTATACGTATTATAACTTACAGAGGGATAATGATTAAGAAGCTTAGAGTATAATTATAGATGCAAAACTTTTCACAAACACCGCTTTTTATCATTGTAAAAGAGCTTCAAAAGAGCCTAAAAACCAAAACTCCAAAAGAGAGTATCTCTTTCATAGTGCTCAATCCCGACATAGCCGACTCAACCTATAATGGAAATTTCATTACTCTTGAGAGTGAACGATACATCTACAGAGGTTATAAAACATGGCTTGATTTGGCACACACACTACAGTGCAAGATGCTTACACCAAAGCTTTTGGATAAAGATTTTGTTATCATTAGATATGAAAAACTCGCACAAGAGAGCTTTCATAAAATCAATGCAGATAAAGAGGAGAAGTACGGCAGAGAGTCCATCTTTTCAACTATTCATAAAAATGAAGAGGCAGGATTTTTGCACTATTTTATGCAGGCTTTGGAGAATGTAAAACTCTCATCACGCAAGCGCATTTTAAATCTCGGTATAAACAGCGGTGATGAGTTTGAACTTATCAAAGAGATGGCAGAAAATTTCAGTGAATTAGAGCTGGTAGGTATTGACTATTGTGCATCTGCCATTGAAACTGCGCGTGAGAAATTTCAAAAAGATGAAAATATAAAACTGCTCTGTGCAGACATAAACCACTTAAATGAACTCAATCTTGAAGAGTTTGATCTCATCATCTCCATTGGAACACTCCAAAGCTCAAATCTTGAGTACAACAAACTCCTCATGTCCATCGTCCAAAACCAACTCTCAAGAAAAGGGGCAATGATACTCGCATGGCCAAACTGCCGCTGGATAGACGGAGAGATGATCTATGGTGCGAAGATGAAGAACTACTCATTTTCTGAAATGTCCAACCTCTACAAAGATGTAAATTTCGCTAAAAAGTATCTCCAACAAAAGAAGTTTCGGGTAACTGTTACAGGTAAAGACTACATCTTCTTAACTGCAACCTCTATCAAAAAATAATCTCTTATATATTTACATATACTTTAGATAATCTTTAGCACATAAAATATAAAAAAACATATTGTAATAAGATTAGATTAATATTGTCAGGAATATAATGAACTGATGTGGATACTAATCTATATAATTTAAATTAAAGGATTTGAAATGAAAGCTATTTATCTTTTATTAACGGTTATATTTACCGTAGTCTTTTCAGGATGCAGTGGCGGAGGTGGGAGTTCCCACAAAACACCTCAAATAACTTTATGGAAAGTCAATGGAAATGTATCAGGTCTGAAGGGTACTCTTATATTACAAAACAACCTATCTGACGATTTAACAATACAAAAGGATGGTAGTTTTACATTTTCAAAAGGCTATCCTGCAAACAGTGATTATAATATTACAGTTTTGACTCAACCACTACAGCAATTGTGTAGTGTTGCTAATGCAAGTGGTACAGTTATATCTTCCGATATCACGAACATTGTAGTTGACTGTATTCATGTTAATCAAGCACCTGTAGCAGTTAATGATACAGCTGAAACAAACAGAAGTATTCCCATAGTTATTGATATACTAAATAATGATAGTGATTCTGATGGCACTTTAAAGATTAGTTCACTCTCCATCATCTCTCCTGTTTCAAATGGGACAACAGATATTAATACAACTACTGGAACAGTTACTTACACACCTAATGATATGTTCGTTGGGAAAGACATGTTTACATATACGATCAAAGACAATAATGGTTCTCTCTCAAATGTAGCAACTGTTAACATTACTGTAAATAACGACAGATGTTGGGTGAATATCAGTAATTCCGTCTTAGATGTGAACCAATCATTAGGAGCAGAGCGGGCTTCTTTAGTCATAAATAAAAGTACGGATAAACTGTACGCTTCATGGGTTGAAGGAAGCTGGGATGCAGGTGACTACATAGTCAAAGAGTATGATCCAAATACAAACACATGGACACGACTCAATGGAATTATCAATGATAGGAACGTCACCGGATGGTCTCGACCTGTTACAAAGCTAGCACCAGACAATAGTGAACTCCATTTACTTGGATATGGTGATGAGGGAACATATAGTAGAGGATATTTTGTAAAAAATTGGGATAGTGCACAATGGAATAGTGTTTATAGTAGTGATGAATTCATGAGCACTTATGACTTAGCACTCGGTAATAATTTAAAAAGATATATTGCAAAAATAAATGGTGATGATATACAGGTAGTGTATAAAATGGGTGAAGAAGAAGCAGTACTTTTTCCTGCTATTGATGAGGGGGATAATAAATTATCAAGACCACACATTGTATTGCAAACAGACACTACTCCAATAGTTGCTTATTATTCTACTGACGACTATAGCCATTCAAAAATTAGCAAATATGTACCTCCTGCGGATCTAAATCACTTAGAACAGGGAGATTGGGTCTCTTTAGGTACACTAGATTCTAATACAAGTCGTCAAACAGTTTGTATGAGTGTACTTATGGACTCATCAAATGAGTTAGTTATTGCTTATGTTGAACAGTATGTTCCAAATAAGGGAGGAGATGAGCAAACAGTTAATGTAAAACGTTATCATAATGACAATTGGGAGCTTATTGGCGATACTATAAATGGAACTACTTCTGTAAGTACTGAAGGTACCTTAGAAAGTGGTGGTAGTCATTATAATCAGTGTATTAGTTTAGCCGAAGCATCAAACGGAGACCTATTTGTAGCATGGCAACATAAAGAAAATGGACGTAATAGTATCTACACACAGACCTACAACGGAACTAGTTGGAGTGATGCGGCTAAACCATTGATAGATGATTCCAATATCAAAACACCTTCTTTGGTAGTTGATTCTCAAGGAAGAATGAACATCAGTGTAGTTTATGACTCAACGCCAAGTCAAACAGATATGGATGACGTAAAAGTCTTTCGCTGTGAGCATTAAAA
>CAZCMR010000080.1:0-6243 GCA_964499805.1 uncultured Sulfurimonas sp. | reverse complement strand
ACCTATCACCTCGAGGCAAGAGATGAGTATGCACAGATGCGTGAGACACTCTCACGCAGAGCTGCTAGCTTTGAGAAAAATCCGCCACCTGATCTGTGGGTTATTGACGGTGGAGCAACCCTTTTAAAACTTGCACTTGATATTGTAACATCAAGCGGAGTCAACCTTGATGTCATCGCAATATCCAAAGAAAAAGTTGATGCAAAGGCACAGCGTGCAAAAGGAAAAGCCAAAGACATCATCTATACAAAAGATGATATCTTCAAACTCAAAGAGTCTGACAAACGACTTCAATGGGTGCAACGTCTTAGAGATGAAGCACACCGCACAGCTATCAACTTTCATAAAAAGACAAAACTCAAACTAGACCAGCAGAGCAAGCTATTAAGTTTACACGGTATTTCAGCTGCAAAAATACAAAAACTGCTCAACCATTTTGGTACTTTTGCAGCACTGAAAAATGTTTCTGAGGAAGATATACGTGAGCTTTTAAACAAAAAAGATGCAAAAACTATCAAAAAATTTTATAAATAAGTTTTTTTTTCACTGCTTTATGATATATTTGTGATATTTTAGTTATCTTGCCAACTTATAAGGTTTTTTTATGAATGAAGTTACACCTATAGATGAAGAATTTCCGGTTGAAGAAAGTACAATTATTTCTCAAACTGATGAAAAAGGTAATATTACCTATGCCAACAGAGCTTTTTGTAAAATTTCAGGCTACACGATAGATGAACTTCTTAATAAACCTCACAATATTATACACCATCCCGATATGCCAAAAACAATTTTTAAAAAGATGTGGAACACCATAGAGAATGGACAAGTATGGAACGGACTTATCAAAAATCTTCGAAAAGATGGCAGATACTACTGGGTCGATACTGAAATTCTCCCTATCAAAGATGCAGATAATAGTATCACGGGATATATTGCTGTTAGACGAATTGCATCACCAAAAGATATAGAAGAGAACAAAAAAAGATACAAAAAAATGCTCGAAGCGGAAAAATAAAAGTAAGGTAAAATCATGTTAATATATAATTATCAAAAAGAGTTTTTAGGCATAGATGAAAAAGATTTAAAAATGCTCGGATTTGCAACACTCGCTGAATTAAAAGCAGAAGTAAATGACTTTGCAGATCTTTTTGTCCAAACACCTGGCTATATACATAACTTTAAACATGTTCACTGGATTGATTTTATATCCCATATAGATGAAGATGAAGAGGCAAAAGTACTTATCGATGTCAATGCAAAAACTTTTACTGCAAAACTCACACTAAGTAAAGCCTACCTTGCTGACAACCCGAGCGCACCTGCGTATATCATTTATCTGCATGGACTACGCTCTCTTTCAAATGATGAGACACAAAACGTATCTGTCGAGATTTTAGAGAGAGAACTTCCAGAACCTGCACATCAAAAACCTACAGATGACACTGCAGCACTTGATCAAGAGACACTATCAACACCTCCTGCTAATGACAACACTCAAGAAACAGAACTTGCACCACAAGCACAAGAAGAAGATACCAGTAATCTCTCTATAGATATTGATGAGTCTATTTTTCAAGACAGCGATGATATATTGAAACAGACACCACAAGAACAAGAAGTTATTCCTGCGCAAACACAAACTAAGACACCAAAAACAGTTGAAGAACTGGCAAATACTGACTTTACATACGATCCTCATATTGCCTCAAATGAGCTTGGTCTTCCACTTGACTTAATCGAAGAGTTTATTCAAGATTTTATTTTACAGGCAAAAGAGTTTAGAGACAAAATCTATGCTTCTTTAGATGAAGATGACATAGACAATGCAAAAATTCTTGCACATAAACTCAAAGGAGTGGCTGCAAATCTTCGTATAGAAGATGCGCATAAATTACTCTCAAATGTCAATGCTACATCTGATGCTCGTGTAATACGTGAAAATATTGATGCTTTTTATATTATTATTCAAAGATTAGCAAATAATAAAGAAGAAATACTCGAAATTTCCGATGAGAAAGTACCACAAAAAATAGATATTGCAGAACTTGCAGATGATGACTTTTATCAACAAGACCTTTTTCTTAAAGAAGATGAGCCCAAAGAAGTTTTAGCAGAACAAAATCTAGAAATTTTGGAGATAGAAGATTTAAAAGAAACAAAACCTCAAGAGGAACAAATAGCACCATTGTCCTATTCAAAAAAGGCAGTTGCCGCTGAAATCGGACTTAGTATTGAGGACTTTAACGAGCTTTTTGCAGACTTTGAAAATGAGTCTCTTTCTATTCTTTCTAAGATGAGAGAAGCCATTGAAACAGAAGATTTCACAACTGTGAAAAATGAAGCATTAAAATTAAAAGGCATGAGCGACAATATGCGACTAGAAGCATTTACCAATGAATTAACAAAAGTTGTCTACTCTACAGACAAAGATGAAATTGTAAAATCAATCGACTTACTTAAAAAACAGTTAATTCAACTATCGAAAGTAGGAGCATAAACTATGCAGTTAGGACTTAAAAACAGGCTAAGACTTATAAGTCTTTTTCCAATCATTATCTTGATTTCGATTACCAGTTACTTTGTTTATAATTCGTATGAAAACTACAAAGCCGCACAGGTACTTCATGACAAACTCTCTACTAACAGAGAACTCAATGATCTTATCAACAATATCTCGCGTGAGCGTGGTATGACCGTTATGTATCTTGGAAACTCTTCTCCAAATACACTCAAATCTCTTATAAAACAGAGACGAATAGTTGATGCAAAAGAGGCGCTTTATCTCAACCATATCAAAAATGAACCAAAACTGCATAATCATACAACTGGAGAACAGGCATGTTCCACATGTCAAAGTGTAGCTTCTTTGGAAGTTTCTCTAAAGCAGATAAAAAAGATAAGAAAACTTGTTGATGCTCACAAAGCAAGTTTTGAAGATGTCTATGAAAAAACATATGCAGTTGCCGAAAAAAGAGGAATAAAAGAGCTTGAGTCCATCACACTTGAGCAGCTTGATCCTCTCATTAACGAATATGCAACATCATATATCTCTTTTGTACGTGCAAATGCAGCAACAGCAGATGAGCGTGACTTTATCTCATACGCGATAGCACGCTCCACAGAGCTTGATGAAGAAGAGATTAACAAATGGATTTCACTCATCGCAAAAGCAGATGCTATCAGCTACGATACCATAAAAGACAAAAATGTTGTCTCAAAACTTGATGAAATTTTCAAAAATGAAGATACACAAGAGCTCCTTGAAGACATTAACAGTGAACGCGCTGCCATATTAACAGCCGCATCAAGCGGTAAGTATGAAACAAATGCAGGTATCTGGTTTGCAATGCTCTCAGAAAAAATAAACCTTTTAACAAAAGCCGAAGACACGCTTTTAACCGCTATGGATGTTCGTGCGATTGCGATAAAAACTGAGGCCGTTCAGTTTTTGACAATTACACTTACTGTCTGGCTTGTCTCTCTTATTCTGGCAATTTTAGGATTTTTACTTTCTAATGAAATTTCTAAAAATATCAAAAATCTTGAGGAGGTTCTTAAAAAAGTTGCACAAGATACGCAAGGGCTGATAGATATAGATACAACAAAAGAGATTAACCTACACACCGCAGAAGGTACATCAGAGGCGTATGCTTTACTTGAGCGTATCATAGAACAGACGAAAAAAGACAAAGAAGCAGCCTTAGAGGCAAATGAAGCAAAATCAATGTTTCTGGCTAATATGTCACATGAGATTCGTACACCGCTTAACGGTATTGTCGGATTTACAGAACTGTTAAAAGATACAGGACTCAAAGAAGAGCAAAAAGAGTTCGTTGACATCATTGAAAAATCTTCAGAGAATCTTCTTGAGATTATCAACAACATTCTTGACCTCTCTAAAATCGAGTCAAACAAACTTGAGATTGAAGATGTTGTCTTTGACCCTATAGAAGAGTTTGAAAGTGCAGTTGAAGTATATGCTGTACGTGCAAGTGAAAAACACATTGATCTTGGATGTTTTATTGACCCATCATTAGAGCAGCCACTCAAAGGTGACCCGACAAAGATAAAAGAGGTTCTTATCAACCTACTCTCAAATGCAGTTAAATTTACAAGCTCATCAGGAGCTATCAATGTTGATATTCGCAGACTTGAAAGTAATCAAGAAGGCATAACAAAAGTTCGTTTTGAAGTGCAAGACAGCGGTATCGGTGTGACCAGTGAACAAAAAGCAAAAATCTTTGAAGCATTTTCACAGGCCGATACATCAATTACAAGAAAGTATGGCGGTACGGGGCTTGGTCTTACAATTTCATCTCGCTTTATTGAACTTATGGGCGGAGAGCTTGATCTTCACTCTGAACGAGGGGAAGGAACTACTTTCTTCTTTACACTCGATTTTGAAGAAATGCCAAGTATAAAAGAGTCACTCAAAGATGCTTACGCAGGTGTCAATGTACTTATCTTAGAGTCATCACATAAAACAAAACGTCAAGACAAGTACCTCTGTGAATACCTTACATATTACGGTGCAAACTACACAACATTTAAAGATAAAAATGAGTTAGAAACTATACAAAAAGAAGTCAATTATGACCTTTTATTTGTAGATTATGAATATGCCAATGAAGATGAGCTTCATGAGTACTCAGAGATGCCAGAGGAGCTTGTCTTGCTTACAAAGTCATACTTTATGCGCAAAATCAACTCTATGGCTCTTGATATATTTAAAACTATCTACGAACCACTTAACAATACAAAACTCATCTCAGCCTTAGAAAACTATAACAACGAAAACTTTAAAGCACAAAAATCAAAGCGCACAAAACGCAAAAAATTTGATGCTGACGAATCTCGCTTTAAAGCAAATGTGTTAGTTGCAGAAGATAATATCATCAACCAAAAGCTCATCAAACGCACACTTGAAGACCTTGGACTTACTGTTGACATTGCATCAAACGGTCTTGAAGCATTTCAAAAAAGAAAAGACGGAAATTATGATCTTATCTTTATGGATATTCAGATGCCTTTCTTAGATGGTGTTGAAGCAACCCAGGAGATTTTAGAGTATGAAGAGGAGTACAATCAACCACATGTTCCAATTATTGCACTGACTGCAAATGCTCTCAAAGGAGACAGAGAACGTTTCTTAAAAGCCGGTCTTGATGAATACACAACCAAGCCTCTTGTTCGGGCAGAGATTGTAACACTTTTAAATCACTTTCTTGCCGACCACCTTACTGATGACTCTGATGAAAAACAGATAAAACAAGATGTTCAAGTAAAAACCACAAAAGAGACAGAACAAAAAGATGTACAATACACTGCTGATATTCTTGTCGCTAAAAAGAGTCCCTTTGAGACAAAACTTTTTACAAAGTTACTAGATAGTCTTGGCTATACATATGATATTGCAAATAGACCAGACGAATTGAATGAAAAAATTAAAAACGGTGCTTACAAACTTATACTTTTTGACAAAGAGGCAGAAAAACTCAATCTTAAAGAGTTTGCCCATTTTGTAGCACAAACAAGTGAAGAAAAAGGCATACATACCTATCTTATTCTCTTAAAAGATGCCATCAGCCATGATATAAACCAAGAAGAGGAGGAAGCCGTTAATGAAGTAATAGCAAACATTGTTGATAAAACACTCCTCGAAGATATACTCAAAAAATATATAAATACCAAAGGATAAGCAAATGACAAGAACAGATCTTTGCGTACTTGCTGTAGATGATGATATGATTAACTTAAAACTACTCAAATCGATGTTAATGAAAAGTGGTTATGCCAAAGAGGTAATAGAAGCAAAAAATGGCTCAGATGCTATTGGCATTCTTAAAAGCAGAGATGATGTCGATCTCATTTTACTTGATATCATTATGCCTGTAATGGGTGGTATAGAGATGCTAAAAGTAGTTCGTGCAGATGAGAGTCTTAAACAACTGCCTATTATTGTTTTGACAACTGATGAAACTAAAAAGAGTGAAGCATTGGAAAATGGAGCAAATGGGTTTTTAATGAAGCCTATCCGTCAAGATGAGCTCATCAAAAGAATAAAATCTGTAATCATCTAAAACAAAGAGGTACTTTTATACAAGTACCTGCTTTAGAACATCTTCTATCTTTTTAACCCCTATAATCTCTAAAGACTCTTTTACTTCATCTGGAATATCATCCAAATCTCTCTCATAGTTTTTCATAGGAATAAGTACTTTACTCATCTCTGCTTTATGT
>CAZCMR010000079.1:0-6273 GCA_964499805.1 uncultured Sulfurimonas sp. | reverse complement strand
CTGTCCAAGTGAGAGGTGGTATCCGCTGAGTTTATGCAAATCTATCTCTACATTGTATTGTGTTTTTCTCTCACCAAGCAGTTTTGTAATGGCTACATTTTCAATGCGGTTGATTTTTGTTTGAATCTTTGAGACTATCTTATGGAGATGCGTCATCGAAACTGAGTTATCTTTTGGGTAAAACGCAATGGAAGCTATAGCAATGTCGGTATCTATATCCATTGATTTGACAATAGGGGTCATTATCTCTTTTGGAAGCACATCAAGATTTCGCATTACAGAGTTATAGAGATGAAAATTTGCCTTATCTCTATCTTCTCCTAAAAAGAACTTGACATTGACAATGGCTACATTATCTTTTGCAATCCCGTAAATATCTTCTACTCCGTCAACTTCTCGAAGTCGTCTCTGCAGGGGCTCAACAATCACTTTTTGAATCTCTGCAGCTTTTACGCCGGGATAAGGAACGATAACCACGCCACCAGCTACAACGATTTGCGGATTTGCCTCTCTAGGAGATATCTGAAGTGTAATGTATCCCATAACAATAATAAAAACACTCAACATAAAAGTCAAAGGATGTTCTATAAAGCCTTCTGCCAATTTTCCTGCTATATTTTTTTTGTAATCTTTTGTATTCATTGGAAACACTCTCTTAACATATTTGTAAAAAGTTCGCAAACTTCATCTCTATATTGCATCAAATCATCACCTTTTTCTAACCATAAACTGATGTATCCGTCGCTAAAACCATTAAATGCAAAGGAGAGTCTTTTTGCTTTTTGCGTATCTATTTGCGAATTGAGCTCTATAAAGCACTCTTGCAGAAAAAGATATATTTTTTCGAATGCCTCGCTATGTTCTTGGGCTAAGGTATTAAAAAAAAGAGGATTGTTTGTTGCGCTTTTTTCTATCGCTTTTTTCTTTTGGACATAGTATGAAAATTTAAGCTCTACAAATATGCGAATTTTTTCTTGTGCACTCCTTAAAGAGTCTGTTTTTTCATTAAGTTCTACTAAAAACTCTTGAATCTGACGCTCTATGTATGCCAGATACAGTCCCTCTTTAGAAGTAAACATTGCATATATTGTTCCGACAGAGACATGAGCTGTTTTTGCCAAATCGGCAACTTTCATATGCTCATAACCTAGATCTTCAAACATTTTTGAAGCCTCTTGAAGCAGAAGTTCTTTTTTTAAATCTTGCATTTTGTTTTGTATGGACATTAACGAACCTAAATAATTTTTTTTAATAGTATACTAAATAACTACTTAGATGATAATTATATTTCTAAGAATGAACTAAGTTATTATTATTTTACTTTAAAACATCATCTGAGATTTATTATGCTAAAGTTTCAAAAATAATGGCTACATAAAAAGGAAAAAATGTGAAAAAGATAGTAGTAATTTTAAGTTTTTTTGTTCTTTTTGCTCACGCAGCAAGTTTTGACTGCACAAAGGCACGTACAAGCATAGAGAAACAGATTTGTAGTGATGCAAACCTGTCTACTTTAGATGAGGAGTTGGCAAAAGTTTACAAAAAAGTACTTAAACTCTCAATTCAAAACAAACTCTCAAAATATGATGGAAGTTCAAACTACAACTTTTTTAAACAGAAACAAAAAAAGTGGCTAAAAGCACGAAATAAAAATTGCAGTAAGCATAAAGGCAATGAACAAAAAGAGTGTCTGCTAAGCTACTACACCTCTCGTATAGAAAAACTCAAAGAGTTCGATGATGGCGCTATGGTTTATAGAAATTTTGGACATCTTTTATATCTCTATACCCACCGCCCTGATCTTCTTCAATTTTTTAAACCTTATTTAGATAAAAAATCTTACAAAAAGCTTTCAAAAGAGATTTTAGCATGGGAGAAGTCATATGAAGTTTGTAGAAACAGATTTGGTGTTCTTGATGAGAACTGTACCAAAAAAGTAGCCAAAGAGAAACGAGCCTATTATGATACTTTACTAACACATTACAAAAATAACCGCTACCTAAAAACAGACGGCAAATGTATAAAACTCAAACGAAATTCTCTATCTTTTGAACAAGAGGATATGTGTCATATCTATAATATCTATAAAAAAAGTGAAATACAAAAGCTTTGTAAAATAGAGCCTGAATTTAGTGAAATAAAATTGAATATTCCAAAAAATGCTAAATCCTGTTCAAAGGATTCACATAGAATATTTGATGAACACGATGAAAGTATTTCATTTATTAACAAAAATATTGTCGTTATAAAAACAGAAAATTTCGACTACACAGGTGGATTACATGGAGATTATGAAAGCAATTATCTCAATCTTGATAGAAACAGCGGCAAGATGATTCAATGGGATGATATTTTTGAAAAGAAGAAAAAAGTTTTGTATCGTTTTATTGTGCGACATATGAGGAATCTAATAGATTTAGAATATCTTGAAAAGCTAAGTGACAACGAACTCTATGATATGGCAACAGCAACAGATAGAATACAGTTAACACCGAAGGGAGTTGTAGTCTGGTTTGGTTTATATGAGATTTCAGGGTACGCTGATGGAGAACCATCATTTCTTATTCCATTGAAAAAACTTAAAAAAATTATGACCCATGAAAAGTTTACATATTATTTTGCTAAGCCGTTAAGGCTCATGTCTGTTTGCTTATAACTCTTTTTGTGACAAGTCTAAACCCTATCTCTCTCATAAAAGCCAGCACAAATCCAGCAGCAATGAAATACCCAACATTAGGAATGTGCTTACTTATATATTGCAGTGCTAATATAATAGCAATAGCAATCGTCACTATAGCCAAAGCATAATCCTGAGCTTTGATGATTTCAGGAAGAGACAGGTTACTAAATACAGCAAGCGATACAGCTACATAAAGAACCATTACCAAACCAATAGCGATAAATATAGCCTTTAACATTATATGCGAAAAAAGTAAGAGCAACAGAAGAAAAGACATTTAGAACCGGTGGGGCATTTTTAACGCTCCTACTAAAAAACTTTCTAGTGCAACGAAAAAATTATATTAGAAAGCAAAAAAATAATTTAAAATAAAAGAGCTTCGCCCTTTTGGTTTTCTTGGTATTGAGCGTAAGCCTCTGCTGCATTGTTTTGCTTTTGAATATCACGAAGATATTCAAGTGTATCTGCTAAGTCATTTCCAAGATCAACATTACTGTCAGTTGCGACTGATAAATATATCTCTACTTGAGATTTTTTCGATTGATAAGCAACATAATCAACTGCTGTATTTCTAAATTCATCTTTTTTTGCTTGTGTTTGTGCTTCTGCCTCGGCTGCTGCACTTTCTTGAGCATTTTTTATATTTAACTCACCTTGAGGCGTAAAAGAGATATTTCCATCCCCATCAGATATAAGATTGCCATCACTAGCCTCATAGATATCTTCAGGAGTATATTGAGGTTTCGGCTCTACAGGTAAAGTTGGATTTTCAGGAATACCAACATGATTAGAAGGAAGATGTCTTTGATACATATTCATCATCTGATAATTATTGCTCGTACTTGTACCTAAAGTGTTCATAATCTCACCTCCGTTTTCTTTGTCTAATACTATTATATCATATTATTTTTTAAGTAAAATTTTGGCACTGATATGGCTACACTCGTATAATACAAATAGAAACAACACTTACAACAGAACCATACAGTGAGAAGAAGCTTACTTGGGAAACTATTTTAAAATAGTTTCCCAATTTTTCTAAACCCATACCAATACAACACTGTACCTAAGAGCAAAACGCCACTAAAATATGGCCACAAATCAACAAACTGCGTACCTCTAAAAAAGATACTCTCCGTTCCTTCTATGTAGTAGCGAAGTGGTGAGAACAAAGAGAGTTTTTGAAAAATAGGATGCATCGCATAAACAGGTGTCCATGCACCGCTGAGAAAAATTAATGGCATCATAATAATGATGGCAAGTTGTGCTACCTGCATAACATCTCTGGAGACTGCGGCAACAAAAAGACCGATGCCCGCACTTGAAAAAGAGTAGAGAAAGGTCAAAAGCATAAATGCCCAAAATGAACCGTTCATTGGCATATCAAATCCTCCAAAGAGTACAAACCCTACCGCCAGCACCGTACCTGCCATGACGATGATAACCTGCGAAAAGCTTTTTGCCAAAATAGTGATCTTTGGATTGATTGGCATCAGCAGCATAATATCCCAGGTACCTTCCTCTTTCTCTTTGACGAAGACGATCGCTGTAAGGATGACGACAAGCAGTGTAATGACGGAAAGAAGTTCGGTAAGTGCCATAAAGCTGTGATTGTCTGCATTTTCATTAAAAAGTTTATGAGTTTTAATCTCAAGCGGCAAATTCATCGACTGAAAATCAAAAACAATGTTTTGAATATAAGTAAATGTTGTCAAACTTTGTGATGCTGATGTGGCATCAAGCAAAAGATTGAGTTGTGCCCTCTTGCCACTGCGAAAATTCTTTTCAAAATCACTGTCAAAAATCATCCCAACCATAGCCTCTTTGTTAAAAATTGCTTTTGAGAGTGCCTTTTGGGAAGTGTAAGGCACAGGTGTTTTAAACTCCGGTTTATGTAGCCGTGAGAGAATTTTTTGACTTATACCACCACCTGTTTTATCAACATAACCGACAACTACATTTCGCGGTTTGAGCTGTATTCCCTCTCCTGCGACATAGACGTCAACTGTAAAAGAGTAAAGCACAACAAGAACAAGCATCACCGAGCGTAAAAAACTCAGCAACTCTTTAGAGACAATAATAAAAAATATACGCATTACTTCATCTCCTTTTTAAGTAACAGTGTCCCAAGACCAAACAATCCAAAGAAAAACCCTACAAGAATAAGCAGATAGAGTATATTTGTTTGAGAATCCAAGCCCTGCCCAATCAAAAATGTATCGTACAAAATATGGTTGTAATACATCACCGGAAACATATGAGCCTCTACATAAGAGTCACCCTCCATAGAAGAGATTGGCATTAGAATTCCCGAGTATAAAAATCCCGGGATGATGGTAATAATAACCGTCAAAACAACAGCAACAATCTGTTTTTTTGTAATAACAGAAATAAGCATTCCAATAGCAAGGCTGATAAGAATATACAACTCACTGCTCAACCAATAAAGTATAAAACTCCCCCTAAAAGGGACATTGAAAATATATAGTGCCATTAAAAATAGTATGACAATATTGAGTGAATGGAGCAAAAAGGCAGGAAAAATTTTTGCAAATAAAAACTCTCCCTTACTTAGAGGTGAAGCATAGAAGTTAAAAATAGTTCCCCTCTCTTTCTCTTTTACAATAAGTAGTGCTGCTAAAATTGCAGGAGCCACCAAAAGTACAAGCCCTATAAGCCCCGGTACGATAGCATCTTCATCGCGCATTGCCTGATTAAAAAGAGTACGTTGATTTATGGTAATGATTCCCTTTTGCTTTAGTCCACTTCTTTGCGCCACATCACTTGCCGCATCGAGTACCGTACCTTGTATGTAGCCCTCGATCGTCGTCGCTCTTGTGGGGAATGCCGCATCGACAAATACACCGATCTCACTTTTTTGCCCGTGCAGCAGCCGTTTTTCAAAGGAGCTTGGAATGATGACAAGCGCATCGGTTTTGGCTTGTTTGATGAAACGCAGTGCCTCTTTTTCGCTTATATGTACTACTTTTGTATCAAAATATTTACTATGCTCGAACTTCGAAGTGAGCAGCTGCGAATATTTACTCTGGTCATTATCTATGATCAACACTCTTGCATGCGTCACATCCATACGGATCCCGTATCCAAAAAGAAGCACAATCATCATCGGCAAGAGATAAATCATCACAATAAGCTTTGTCCTGTAAAGCTCCATAAACTCTTTTAACATATAGGCTTTAATGGTTGCTATTTTCATTGTTTTTCCTCATTATCTCTATAGTATGTCAAGAAAATCTCTTCAAATGTTTTTGCATCCGGATGGGTTTTGTAAAAATTCTCTATTGTATCATCTGCGATCTTCTTGCCCTGTTTGAGCAGTACCACTCTGTCACAATATTCCGCTTCACTCATATAGTGTGTCGTTATCAGTATGGAAATATTCCACTGCTCTTTAAGCTTTCTTAAAATTTCCCAAAACTGCGCTCTTGCTATGGTATCAACCCCACTTGTCGGCTCATCTAAAAAAAGTACAAGCGGTTCATGCAAAAGTGCTGCTGCAATGGAAAAACGCTGATTGACTCCCAAAGGAAGAGAGGTAGGCATCTCATCCATATACTCTTTAAATCCAAGCT
>CAZCMR010000078.1:0-6273 GCA_964499805.1 uncultured Sulfurimonas sp. | reverse complement strand
CTCGTCAAAAAATAGAACGCCTAAGTGGCAAAAAAGCCTACCTTAATCTTCAGGTTACTGTAAAAAAAGGTTGGACAAAAGATAAAAATTTTCTACAAGAGATTGGATATGACCCTAATAAATAAACTTTATACATCTGTACTAATTCTCTCTTTTGGACTCAGTACTACACTGCAGGCCAAAGAGCATGAGATTTTAACAGAATATCGAATAAATGGCATTGTAAATATTGAAAAAAAACTTGATAAAAAACTCTCTTCCAAAGAGTACTGGGATAAATACCTCCAAAACAAAGATACCTCTTTTGGTTTTTTAGAATCATACGACAATATTTTGACTTGTGATAAATCACAATCAAAACTTGCTGTCTATCAAAAAGATGCCAAAGGAAAATTTAAACTACAAAAAGAGTATAGTGCCTATACCGGAAAGATGAAAGGTGACAAGATAAAAGAGGGTGACCTGCGTACACCTGTTGGCATTTATAACATCGTCAAAAAAATTACCAAACTAGACTCTTTTTATGGTCCTATGGCATTTGTCACTTCATATCCTAATCTTTATGACAAGTATCAAAACAAAACCGGTCAGGGAATATGGATACACGGTCTGCCTATTGAGCAAAAAAGAGATGAGTATACAAAAGGCTGCATCGCTATTAACAACAAAAGTATAGAATGTCTTGATAAAAATATTGATATCAATAAAACTATTTTAATTATAAATGAAAAGAGTGTAAATACAAAGAGTTCAAAAAATGATTTAGCACAAATACTCTCAAATATTTTTGCCTGGCGATATGCATGGATATATAATAATATTGATGCGTATCTTAGTTTTTACGATCCTGATTTTAAGCGTTTTGACGGTATGGATATAGAACGTTTTAGACAATACAAAAAACGTATTTTTTCTAAAAATGAGCAAAAGCGTATTCGTTTTACAGATATAAATCTTATCCCCTACCCCGGGAAAAAGAATCTTTATAAACTTACTTTCCATGAAGATTACAAATCAGACAGTTTTAGTTTTTCAGGGAAAAAAGTTCTTATTGTAAAGCGTATTGATAACAGAATCAGTATCTTAACGGAGCAGTAATTTTGAAACTCATCATTACTCTTTTTTCCCTTTATATAACCCTTTATGCTGCACAAAATCTAAACCTTATAAAAAAAGAAAATCCTGACTCAAATACAACACTTTTGGTTATAGGCGGCATTCATGGAAATGAGCCAGGTGGATATTTTGCACCTGCCATTTTAGCATCACACTACACTATACTTTCTAAAAATCTTTGGATTATTCCCAATCTTAACAAAGAGAGTATTATTCAGTATAAACGCGGTGTTTATGGTGATATGAACAGAAAATTTTCTACCATAAAACCAAATGATAAAGATAAAGAGACAGTTGAAGCAATTAAAAAAATCATTCTAGAACCAAAAGTCTCTTTGGTTTTAAACCTACATGACGGACACGGATTTTACCGAAAAAAAAACCAAGGCAGCATCTTTAATCCTAATGCATGGGGACAAACATGTGTTATCGATCAGTGTAAGCTCAAATTAAAACAGCCATTTGGTGATCTTAATAAAATTGCAGAAGAAGTACGCCTCAATGTCAATAAACGTCTTTTAAAAAAACATCATAGCTTTAATGTTAAAAATACAAAAACAAAATATGAAGATGAGGCAATGCAACTCTCACTCACATATTATGCAGTAACTCATAACAAACCTGCTTTTGCAATCGAAACGAGCAAAAATCTCTCATCACTTTCTCAAAAAGTTTTTTATCAACTTTTAGCTATTGAAGAGTTTATGAAAGTAATGCAAATCAAGTACACACGGGATTTTGAACTCAATGAGAAGAATATTGAAAAAATTATAAAAAATTATGGAACTTTGGAAATAAATCACAATATTATCTTAAATTTGAACAATATCAAAAAATCTTTAAGCTATATTCCGATAAAATCGAAGAGTAATGAATTTAAGTTTTCTCACCCATTGGGGGCTGTGAAGAAACGCTTAAGCGGAGTTTTTGATGTATATATTGGAAATATAAAAGTTACATCACTGCGACCTCAGTACTTTAAAATTACCTCTGTTTGTAAGCAAAGCTATCCTTTTGAGATAGACGGGAAAGAAGTTTTTGTACAAAAAGCTTCAACATTTGAAGTAGATGACGATTTTAAAGTAATTAAAGATAAAAGTTATCGTGTAAATATTATTGGTTATCATGGTAAAGAAGCAGATGAGAGTGAAGAGAGAATATCACTAAAGCGATTAAACAAGCGTTATGCTGTTGATACCAAAAACAGAGTTTACAGGGTTGAGTTTTATAAAAATGATGAATTTTGTACAATGATTATGGCAAAATTCAGATAGGATTGTAATTAATGAGTACATCATCATCTCCCATGTTTTCATCTGTACTATCTGTTAATCCTTACAAAGAGACATATTGTAATGGTATCTCAAGTTTTCTGTCAGAGGTAAAAAGTCCCACATATGCAAAAGATCAATTTGTTATTTCATACTTAAATACAAGAGATTTTATTACAGCGCAAATTGAGATTAGCAAAAATATTCCCGAAGAAGATTTATATGATGCTATTAACTCAAAAGCCTATGATGAGCTTGCACTCAATCAGGCAATTGAATACCATATTCACTCGATTGAAACATTTGACACTTTAGATGAAAAAAATCGTCACTTTCATGTTTTTATTGTTGATCCCGATGATCTTAAAGAGCGCTTTAAAAATGTTGTTGAAAAAGTCAAATATATTGATGTAATAATACCTGCTCCACTTTTAATAAAATCACTTTATTCAAAAGAGCTGATTGAAAACAGTGATACACACTGTTTTATATATATTGGGGAAAATGACACATCCCTTACAATTTATAAAAACCAAGAATTTGTTTATACAAAATCGTTAAAGTTTTCTCTTCTGGATTTACATGAACGCTTTTGCGATCTCTATGGTGAACGTATTCCCTACGACGACTTTTTAAACTTCTATCAAAATGCGGACTTAAAAACTACACAAAGTGACTACAAAGAGTACTTTATAAAACTCTATAAAGAGCTTATCTCCAACATTAACGATATTTTAGCCTATGCAAAAAGAGCATTTGAGATAGATAAACTTGAGCATATCTATATCGGCTCTCAAGAAAAAACAAAAACTGAACTTTATGAGATAGTGGAATTTGAGCTTAATATTCCATCGAGTTCTTTTAAATTTGATTATGGCTTTGAAATAACGGAAGATTATTATGTAGATCAGATGCATGCATTGATGCAGCTTTATACACTCCTGCCTTCAGATGAAAAGTATGAGTGTAACTTCACTCTATACAAACGCCCTCCAAAATTTATAAAAAGAGAGAGTGGTAAACTCATCATCTTAATTTTAGCAACATTTGCGCTTGCATTTGCTTATCCTATTACATACTGGGTACTGACGTATACACAGCAGTTACAAAAAGAGCTACTGCAACAAGAATTTAAAAAAGTGCATAATCTCAAAATTACAAGAGAAGCAATGATTCGAAGTCGTCAAGCAGACAAACAAAAAGCACTCAAACTTTTAGAAGCTGAAAAGAAAGAGTATATTGAGAAGAAAAACACCTTAATGAAAATTCATAAAGTCAAAGTTGACTATCCGATGAAAGCAAAACTACTTGCATTATTTACAAAAGATTTAAATAAATTCAATGTAAATATTGAAGAAGCTTTCTATACAGAAAAAGATGAAAAACAAACACTCTCAATGCACCTTGCTGCACCAACAGACAGACAGATAACAAAACTTGTAGAGCATATTACAACAATTCATGAAGGGAAGTATAGATTTGACTTGAATGAGATCAGATATGATGAAAAATTCAAAACATATCTTGCAAAATTAAAGGTAACTCTGTTATGAAAATAAATATAGAAGACTACCTCCATAAAATCGACACTGCTTTTAAAGATAAAGAGAAACGTGAAATCTATATGACATATATGATGGTTGTTGCAGCTATTTTTGCATTTGCTTATCTCTTCTTTTGGGACAGTTCATTTGAAAAATTTGAACGAACTCGAAAGGATGTTGCATCACTGCAACAGCAAATTGCAGCAGATAAGCGTTTTTTACAAATGAATCCTCAAGCAAAAATTGTACAGCTTGATAATGAGATTAAAAATATCAATGCCCAGATTGTCGAGTTTAAAGATACCAATGCTTACATTAAAAGTAAAATAGAGACCATTTCATTTTTAATATATGATGAAAGAGCGTGGGGAGAATATCTAGACTCTATCTCAACAAATGCACAAAAATACAATGTAAAACTCCTAAACTTAACAAATGAGTATGCCAAAGCTGAAAGCTCTTTTGGACATATACTAGATATTTCAATTGAGACAGAAGGTAACTTTAAAAACACACTCAAGTTTATCAACTCTTTAGAACAGAGTAACTTAGTTGTTGATATCCATGACTTTGATTTAAAAGCACAAGAAGCATTAAACTCTAAACTACAAATTTCTGTGTGGGGGATTAGATACTAATGAAAAAGTTTATACTTACACTTATAGTAACTGCTACATATCTATTTTCTAACAATAATGAATTAACATGGGTTGATGAACAAATAGAAGCGATAAAACCTCCTCGTGTTGGTTTATCACCTAATGAGATAAATCAGCTAAAAGACCCATTTATTTTTCTTGCAGAAAAAAAAGAAGATAAAAAAACTACTGCACTCAAGAGAAAAAAACATTCAAAATATAACTACAAAAAAAAGATACATCAACAATCATCTTATCGTTTCTCTTTAAAAGCAATTATAAACAAATCTGCTTTAATAAATAAAAAATGGTACAAAGAGGGTGCTTATATCTATGGTTATAAAGTTGCTAAAGTTGATAAAAACCAAGTAATTCTTACTAAAGGCAGTAAGAAGATTATCTTATCTACAATCACTCAGAACAAAAATCTTAAATTTAATAAAAAGTAGGAAGTAACATGAAACTTATAAAAACATCGCTTTATGCAGCGCTTTTAACGACAATGATTTCAACAAATAGTTTTGCAGACTGTTCCTATGAACTCTTTAGTATCAGCTCTTCCAAAAATACTAAAATCATGGATTTTGTTGAACATTTGAGTGATGAATGTGGTTTTAGTATCATTATTACCGATCCTGCAGCTGAGAAATATCTCCAAAAAAAGCTCAACAAAACAAACCTAAAAAACCTTACAATTGATGAAGTACTTGATATTATTCTAAAAGAGAATAATTTAGCCTATACACTTGAAAACAATCTACTAAAAATCTCTTACCTGCAAACAAAAGTATTTAATATCGACTATATTCTTTCACAAAGAAAAAGTAGTGGCAGTACCGATGTTACACTCAGTTCATCGTCATCATCACAAAGTGAGCAAGGTAGCAGACAACAAAACAGTTCAAGCGGTGGCAACTCAAGTGCAGACACAGGCATTAAAATTGAGAGTACTGATGAAGTAAAATTTTGGGAACAGCTTGACAGTGAATTTAAAAGTATTCTTAATCGCCCGACAGACTCATATGAAGCACCTGACCCAATTATCAATAAAAATGCAGGGCTTATCACTGTTACAGCCACGACAAAACAGTTAGAGCGTTTTGAGAAATATCTCAAAAAAATGCAAGATAAAGTACAACTCCAAGTTCTGATAGATGTACAACTACTTGCTGTTACTATGAGGGAGGGAAAAACAACGGGTATTGACTGGAAGCAACTCTATGCTTTACAAAATATACAAATTGGTGGAAATCTCATAAAAACAAAAAATGTAGACACCTATGATGGTGACAAGCCGGCTTCTGATATTTCAGCCATAACTAAGAATGGATTTTATTCTGCCGGTATCCTTAATATAAAAGCCAATGCTTCTTTAAATGAAGTAATCAAGTTTTTAAAAACACAGGGTGACGTTAATGCCATCTCAAACCCAAAAGTCTTGACACTAAACAATCAACCAGCACTCATTACTGCAGGTACAGAGTATTTTTACAAAATAAGATCATCAACAAATCAACAAGGAACTGGTGGTGGTGTTGCAGCAACAACACAAGATGAAAATATTCAGTCTGTTTTTGCAGGAGTACTTTTAACCATTACCCCTGAAATTGCTGATGATAAAACAATCACACTTAAAATCAACCCTTCACTCTCAGAAACCACAACAAGTATGTCACTTATTCCAAATACAGGACGTGAGATGCC
>CAZCMR010000077.1:0-6548 GCA_964499805.1 uncultured Sulfurimonas sp. | reverse complement strand
GAATTTGCCATGGGTTCAACGACAGAATCAAGCTTTTACGGAAAAACACAAAATCCTCATGCTAGCGATAGAGTACCCGGAGGAAGTTCAGGTGGAAGTGCCGCTGCAGTCGGTGCCGGTCTTGCGATCGCAGCCCTTGGAAGTGATACAGGCGGATCTATCCGTCAACCTGCCGCATATTGTGGAATTGTTGGAATGAAACCTACCTATGGACGGGTAAGTCGTTACGGCTTAGGTGCGTATGCTTCAAGTCTCGATCAAATAGGTCCAATGACGCAAAATGTTGAAGATGCTGCCATTTTGTATGACATCATTAGTGGGAGTGATACAAAAGACTCGACAAATGCAATGATAGATGACAAAGTAACTGACAAGCTAAACGCAGCACGTAAACTTACTATTGCAGTACTTCCAAAATACATTGAAAATGCGAGCGATGATGTAAAAGAAGCTTATGCAAAAGCTATTGATGCACTTAAAGCGCAAGGGCATACAATCGTTGAACGTGAGATGATGGATGCAAAATATGACATTTCAGCATACTATATCACTGCAACGGCAGAGGCCACGACAAACCTTGGACGCTATGACGGTATCCGTTATGGAAACCGTGTTGAGGGGAAAAACCTTGAAGAGACTTACTATAAAACACGAAGCGAAGGTTTTGGTGATGAAGTAAAACGCCGTATCTTGCTTGGTAACTTTGTACTCAGCAGTGGTTATTATGAAGCATACTATGTAAAAGCACAAAAAACACGTCATATTATCAAAGATGAATACGCAAAGATATTCAATGATGTAGATCTAATCCTATCCCCTGTAGCACCAAGTGTTGCACCAAAATTTGGAGAGTTGGCAAATCCTATGGATATGTATCTTAGCGATATTTACACTATCAGTGTAAATCTTGCCGGTCTCCCTGCTCTTTCACTTCCTATAATGAAAAACAGTGAAGGCTTACCTGTAGGTCTACAGCTTATAGCAAAAGCATATGATGAACAGACTCTTTTTGATGGAGCATTAAGTTTAGAAGCTGAAATAGCATATAATATTATTTAAAAAAAAAGGAGTAATATAATGGCATATTTTGATAAAGTAAAAGTAAAAGACAAACTCTACGGACTTGTTTTTGGTGCAGGAAAAGTTTCTCAGGTTTTTGAAGATTCTCACTATAAAATGATGGTAAAGTTTAAAAACGGTTATGAGGTTCCATATACAGAAGATGGTATACCGGGATGGGGAAACTTTAAAAAACAGACGATCTTTTACAAAAAAGATATCGATCTTACAGATGTAGATTTTGCACCTGTCACAAAAGTTCTCTCACCAAAAAAGATTATTAAACTGCGTGAGAAGAAAAAACTTGAAGTACGCCTGCCTTCTGGTGTATGGACAAACTGTACAAAATGTGTTACAGGATACATTGAAGATATGCTAGAGGCTGAAAACTACCACCTCTTTAGAAAAGCTCAAAAAAAGGATAAATAATTTTTTACACTATCATTCACACCATCCATATTTTTGCCGTATTTATTTACGGTGGTTTTTTATTTACTGACAATCTTTTTATGGCGAAGATGAAACAATCTTTAAGTGAAGATGAGCATAAAAAGGCACGTGAGGCCATTATGATGCATGTACGTAAAGTTGTTCCAAAAGCACTTATTGTAGCTGTAATTTCAGGAATGTATCTCTTCACACAGGTATTTGGAGAGATAGCACCTGAAGGACTTTCAACTTTTCAAATTGCACTTTCCATCAAAGCATTTTTAGGCCTTTGGCTTGGTTTTCGAGGTGTAAATCAAGTCTTTTTTGGTATACAGCCATGGGTCTTCAAGAGTCATATTTTTCCATTTGTTTTAGTGGTTCTTATCATCTTCTTATCTCAGTTTATGTTTTTAAATTTTACCTCTTTTTAACCACAAAAAAGGTATAATCCAAAAATTTTAAATAATTATTTCCACTTTAACTCTGCAAAAGGATAACCATGAGAATTCGTAAACGCGCCCTAACATTTGAAGATGTACTTTTAGTACCACAATACTCTGAAGTTCTACCAAAAGAAGTTTCTCTTGAGACAAAACTCACTCGAAATATCACTCTAAAAATTCCTATGGTATCTGCTGCGATGGATACGGTAACAGAATACCGTGCTGCTATTGCAATGGCTAGACTTGGAGGTATTGGGATTATTCATAAAAATATGGATATTGCTACACAATGCAAACAGGTAAAAAAAGTAAAAAAATCTGAAAGTGGTATTATTATTGATCCTATCTATGTACATCCGGATGCTACTTTAGCTGATGCTGAAGCACTTATGAAAGAGTTTAAAATATCTGGTGTACCTGTAGTAGACGGGCACAATAAACTTCTTGGAATTCTTACAAATCGTGATATGAGATTTGAAAAAGATATGCGTAAACGTGCTGATGAAGTGATGACAAAAATGCCGCTTATTACTGCGAACAAGGGTATCTCTCTTGATGAAGCAGCAGATATTATGCACAAAAATAAAATTGAAAAACTTCCTATTATTGACAGTGAAGGCTTTTTAAAAGGTCTTGTAACTATTAAAGATATCAAAAAACGAATCGAATATCCAGACTCTAACAAAGATGATTTTGGTCGTCTTCGTGTTGGTGCTGCTATTGGTGTTGGACAGATGGATAGAGCTAAAGCACTTGTAGATGCAGGCGCTGACGTACTTGTACTTGACTCAGCACATGGTCATTCAAAAGGAATTTTAGATACTGTTAAAGCTATCAAAGAGTCTTTAGAAGTTGATATCATAGCAGGGAATATTGCAACATCACAAGCAACAGAAGCTTTAATAGAAGCCGGTGCCGATGGTGTTAAAGTAGGAATTGGACCAGGTTCTATCTGTACTACAAGAATCGTTGCAGGTGTTGGTGTACCACAAATCTCTGCTATTGATGAGTGTGCAGAAGCTGCAAGAAAACATGGTGTACCTGTTATTGCAGATGGTGGAATTAAATACTCTGGAGACATTGCAAAAGCACTTGCAGTAGGTGCAAGCTGTGTTATGGCTGGAAGTCTGCTTGCAGGTACTGAAGAGTCACCGGGTGAGACTATAATGTTTCAAGGACGTCAATACAAATCATACCGTGGTATGGGAAGTATCGGAGCTATGCAAAAAGGAAGTAATGACAGATATTTCCAAGAAGGTACAGCTGCAGATAAACTTGTTCCGGAAGGAATTGAAGGTCGTGTACCTTTTAGAGGAAGTATTGCTGGAATCGTTCATCAAATGATGGGAGGTCTGCGTTCTTCTATGGGATATTGTGGTAGTGAAAGTATCGAAGCATTCTGGGATAAATCAGAATTTGTTGAAATCACATCTGCAGGACTCAAAGAGTCTCATGTTCATGATGTAATCATCACACAGGAAGCACCTAATTATCATGTGTAACCAAGAAGTGAGATATGCGGGTTTTTGGATCCGTTTTATCGCTTCTTTTTTAGACACTCTCTTTCTTGCTCTTCCTATCGGTGTCGTCATCTACTTTTTAAGTGACGGGAACTGGTTTGATTTTGCACAATACCAACAAAACCTGCAAATGGCAATGGCAGGAAATCCTCAAGCTTTAAATACACAACCCCAAACATCTTTTACATGGGAAATTATTTTTGAAATTTCCGTTTTAGTCGCTACCATAATATTTTGGGAAAAATGGCGTGGAGCAACACCTGGTAAAAAATTTGTACATATTAAAGTTGTTGATGCTAAAAGCTTTAAAGACATTACAAACAAACAAGCGATTACACGTTCACTCGGCTATATTCCATCTATGTTTTTCTTTATTGGTTTTTTAATGGTTGCGTTTAGAAAGGATAAACGGGCACTCCATGATCTGCTTGCCGGTACTGCAGTTATCTATGATGAAGAAAGTTCTATAAACTAAACTTCTCTTTATCAAAAAAACTCTCAACGCTTATATTTTTAAACGCTGCGTTTAGAGAAGTAAAAAGTTGAGGGAACTCTTGCTCCATCTTTGAGAGCATCTCTTTTGTATTGGCTCTTGCATGAGGTGCTTTGATGTCAAAACGCATAGCGGGACACGCTTCATCACCTATCGCTTCAATTCCGTTATCCTGTACAAACGCAGTGAGTTGTCTCTCCCTCATTTGAATCAAAGGACGTATAACTATCAGGCCATTTTCTGCTCTATACTTAGGTGCTAAACTTCGCATTTGTCCATTGTAGATAAAGTTCATAAAAAAGCTCTCTGCAGCATCATCCATATGGTGCCCTAGTGCAACTTTATTACACCCATGCTCTTTTGCTACACTATAGAGATATCCACGACGCATACGAGAGAAAAAACTGCAGTAAGAAGAGTTTTTACGGATCTTCTCTTTTGCCAAATCATATGTCTGCGTTTCATGTACTATATGTGGTATATCATGCTCCCTGCAGTGTGCAGAGAGTTTTTCAAAGTTTTCACCCATTCCGTAGCTGATCGTAACTGCAATAAATTCAAATTTAAAAGGAGCACGTCTTTGCTGCTCTTTCATAGCATGAATCATCGTAAGAGAATCTTTACCGCCACTCAGACCAACAAGAATTTTATCGCCCTCTTCTATAAGTGTAAACTCAGCATTTGTTTTGCCAAGACGAGACATGATCTTTTTTGAAAGTTTTACTGACATTACTTGCTGACTAACTTATCTACCATCTTCATTACAAACGCAGCACTCTCAACCGCACTTGTCTCTAAAAATTCATCAAAAGAAAAGCTTGCATCCATATCTGCAGCATCACTTATAGCTCTAAGAATAAAAAATGGTACATTTAAAGCATCACATACTACAGCAACACTTGCCCCTTCCATCTCCAAAGCATCTGCACCGAAAGTTTCACCTATCCAATTCTTTCTCTCTTCATCAGCAACAAACTGATCTCCTGTAGCAATAACACCCTCTTGCAGACTTTTACCCATATCCTCTGCAACTTCATGAGCGAGTTTACGCATTTCACTGTCACTATCAATAAATACTGCACCTTCAGGAACATAACCAAAAGGATGTCCAAACGCAGTGATATCCAGATCATGCTGCGCCAGCTTTGTAGCTACAATTAAATCTCCAACTTTTAAATCATGCGATATTGCACCTGCAACACCTGAGAACAGTAGCTTTTGTGCTCCAAAGTGCTCACAGAGTGTTGCAGCAGTCAATGTAGAAAAAACTTTTCCTATCTTTGAATAAGCAATAACTAAATTCACACCCTTATATGATGCTTCGTAATAGGTATTACCTGCATATTCACTTGTATTATATTTACCGACAGCTTCTAAAATCGGTGCTATCTCTTCGGGCATTGCTCCCATAATTGCAATTGTCATCTATCTTTTTCCTATATATTAAATGTTTTTATATCTTTTTCAAAAAGTGGCAATTTATGAGTAATATTTCCATCTTTCTCTACAATACAGCTGCCACCCCAAAAACCAAGTCCGTCTTCAAAGCCGACCCTGTTTACAAAAAGTAACTGCGCACTGCATTCACTCGCAACCTGTGTAATAATTTCATACCACTTTTCTTCTATCTTTAAGCCGTCATCATAAAAACCGCGAGCAGGAGAAGCGACAAGAACTATTATCAAATCAGGATCACGATCAATGAGTTCCTTATGTACACTTTCATGCCAAAGATCTTCACATACTAACATCGAGATGACTTTATCATCTACTCTGAAAGATTCGAACTTATCACCACCTTCAAAATATCGAGCTTCTTCAAACATTCCATAATTTGGCAAATGCACTTTAATGTGCTTAGAAACAAGTTTTCCATCACTGAAATATAAAGCTGCGTTTCTAAAAACATTATTATCTTTTAAAGCGCACCCTACTACTATATCAATCTCATGACTAAGTTGTAAGAGTTCTTTGAGCTCTGCAATAGACCAGGCATCTTCAAATAGTTTATCCTGCAGAAGATAACCACTTAAAGAGAGTTCAGGAAATACTACTAAATCAGAACTCTCTTTAACATTGTCGATAATACCTATGATGTCCTCTAAATTTGAACGACTTAATTTAGGCGACGTTTGTGCAAGTGTTACTCTCATATTATGAGCAAACTTCCTCTTTTACTTTCTCTAAAGATGCCATATCTGAGATATTAAGAGTTTTCAATTCTTTCGCAATTCTTCTATTTAAACCTTTAAGCACAACACCGTTTCCAAACTCAATCGCCATATCTACCATAGGTGCGATTGCTTGTATTGATTGTTTGTATTTTACAGGTTTTACCAGTTGATCTTTTAAGAGTGATACTGCTTCAGCTTTAGTACTGTAAGGCTTTGTCGTAACATTTGAGATAACAGGTGCTTCAAAATTATCCGTAACATATTTTTCCATAAGTTCAGCTAGAGGTTCTTGTGCAGGAGCTAAAATATCACAATGAGATGCTACAGACATATTAAGCAAGAGTGCTCTCTTTGCACCGGCATCTTTAAAAGTCTGCTCTAATGAAACAAGATCAGATTTCATTCCAGCCACAACAAGTTGTCCATCTTG
>CAZCMR010000076.1:0-6561 GCA_964499805.1 uncultured Sulfurimonas sp. | reverse complement strand
GCTGATATGAGATACTCAATCTCTAACACTGCTGAGTATGGTGACTATGTTTCTGGTAAACGTGTTATCAACCAAGAGTCTAAAGAGGCTATGAAAGAGATCTTAAAAGAGATTCAAGATGGTAGATTTGCAAAAGACTTCGTTCTTGAAGGTCAAGCAGGTTATCCTCGTATGAATGCAGAACGCACAAATGCCCGTGCTTCACTTATCGAGCAAACTGGTGTTGAACTTCGTAAAATGATGCCATGGATTTCAGCAAACAAAATCGTAGACACTTCTAAAAACTAAAATAGCGACGCAACTTCTGCGTCGTTACGTTCGGCACGTACTGTAGTACGCGTCCTCTCTATACTCCTTGAATTTACATCACTCTTTTAGTTTTTATAATTATTGGTATTTTGTGCCAAATATGAAAATTTGGTTATAATCCTTTTATGAAAAAACGAATCTTTATCACAGCGACAAATACAGATATTGGCAAAACATATACAACGAAACTGCTTTTGCGTGAGTATGCATCACGGGGGTTTAAAGTGGGAGTTATCAAACCCATTGAGACGGGTGTTGTAGATGGGTACTGTCCGGATGGTTCTACTTTGCTTAGCTTGGTTCAGGAGCTAAATCCTGCGTTTGAAGCTTTTAGTGTAGAGGATATTGTTCCCCTTACCTATGAACTTCCTGCAGCTCCCTATGTCGCTTCAAATGGAGTAAAACTTGACATGAAACTGCTAAACGCAGCGATTGAAAAAGTAGAAAAAGTATGTGACATTTTACTTATTGAAGGGGCAGGTGGCTTGTATGTACCTATTGCGTATGAGTATATGATGATAGATTTGATAAAAGAGTGGGGCGCAACCGCATTGCTTGTGACTCACTGCTCGCTTGGTTGCATCAATGATACTCTTTTAAGCCAAAAAGCACTGAAAGATGCAGGGATTAAAAATATTACCGCATTTAACTGCAAAGAGGATGATGAGAGCTTTTCTACCGTGAGTGAGCCATATTTTTTGCAAAGCGACAGTCTTCTCTTAAAAGTTGAACGTGATATTGACACTATCAGTCAACTCTTGTATAATTTGTAAATTAGATATTTTAGGATGAGTATGCAGCATTTAATACGAACTGATGATTTTACCAAAGAGGAGATAGAAGCACTCTTAGCAGATGCGAAGCGTTTTAGTGATGGAAGGTTTGAGAGAATTTTGCAAGACAAAATTATTATTACGCTTTTTTTTGAAAACTCTACGCGTACCAAAAGCTCTTTTGAAATTGCGGCAAAAAGACTCGGTGCCGAGATGGTTCATCTTGATGTGACAAAAAGTTCTACAAAAAAGGGGGAGACGCTCGTAGATACAGCGATGAATCTTGATGCGATGGGTCCTCATGCCATCATAGTGCGTCATCAAAACGCAGGTGTACCTAAAATCCTCTCAAAACATACAAAAGCAGCTATTTTAAACGCAGGTGACGGAGCGCATGCCCATCCTTCACAGGCACTGCTTGACTTGTACACTTTAAAAGAGCATTTGGGAGATGTCGCAGGTAAAAAGATTGCTATTGTCGGCGATATTAAAAACTCACGTGTGGCGAACTCGAACATAGAACTTTTGACACGTTTTGGGATGGAGGTGATTCTTGTCGCTCCTCCGCATTTCTTACCAAAAAGTCCACTGCGTTTCACACACCATTTGAGAGATATAATAGATGAAGTGGATGCCATAATGAGTCTCAGAACGCAAACAGAGCGCCACTCTTCACAAAGCTATGCAAGTCTCAAAGATTATGCGAGTGATTTTTGTATTACCGAAGAGCTGGTGGGGGAGAGAGATATTATATTATTACATCCCGGTCCGGTTCATAGAAATATAGACATATCTGATACAATGCTTGAAGATAAAAGATGTAAAGTCTTAGAACAGGTTACAAACGGTGTAAATATCCGTATGGCCATTTTAAAAAAACTAATAGCCTAAAAGAGTCAAATGGGATTTTCTGAGGTAAACGCTCTTGCAGGTAAAAGAGAGCCTTTTTTATTTATAAGTGATTTTAAGGCAAAAAATATTGAAGTTATTCCTCTTTGTGAGCTTCATAAGCACGATATCTCCTTTGAAATCAATGAAAACTACAGCTATCTTCCCCATCCGCATCTACTGCGTTTAGAAGGACTCTCTTTTGAGGAGTATCAAGAAAAGTTTGCTTTTGTGGTAGAGAAGATAAAGTCCGGAGATACCTATCTGCTCAATCTTACCCAAGAGACACCCATACAAACTTCTTTAACTCTCAAAGAGATGTTCTCTTTGGCAAATGCCCACTATAAGCTGCGTTATAAAGATAAGTTTATCTGTTTTTCTCCTGAAAAGTTTGTCCAAATTACAAATAATACAATCAGTACCTTTCCTATGAAAGGAACCATAGATGCTTCTGTTTTAAATGCGAAGCAGAAGATACTTGCAGATGAAAAAGAGATGGCTGAACATATAATGATAGTGGATTTACTAAGAAATGATCTCTCTATCGTTGCAAAAGAGGTAAAAGTGGAAAAATTTCGCTATATTACCCAGATAGAAGCGGGTGAAAAAAAACTGCTGCAGGTAAGTTCAAAGATAAATGGTACCTTAGCATCAAACTGGCAGGAGTCTCTGGGTGATATCTTAAAAGCGCTGCTTCCCGCAGGAAGTATCAGCGGAACACCCAAAAAGAGTACCTTGGATATAATTGAACAGATAGAAGGATATGAGAGAGGATTTTTCAGCGGTGTTTTCGGGATTTTTGACGGAGAGAACTTTGACAGTGGTGTGATGATCCGTTTTATAGAAAAAAAAGGGGATAGGCTGGTATATAAAAGCGGTGGAGGAATAACACTTGACAGTGATGCTTCTAGTGAGTATAAAGAGCTGCAAGATAAAATATACCTGCCTTAAAAAAAGAGATATATGATAAAAAGTTTTGAAGATTATTTTACAAGTGGCTGGAAGTTTAATGCAGATGAGTATGTCCTAAAAAGTAAATACCAGATGATGAATATAGGGATTATTCTCTCATCTGCAAGTGTTTTGTATGGATTTGTACTCAACCAAATAACCGGACATTATGATTTAAGTTTCGTAGAGTTTTTTCTCTTTTTATTTAATCTTTTATTGGTATATCTATTGCGTAAAGATAAAAAATATCTTCTCCCCGTCGCGCATTTAGAGACTGCGTTTATGAGTACACTCATACTCTATCTTATCTATTTTGTAGACCCGATGGAACTTAAGCATGTATGGATATTTACCTATTCTATTGTTATTTTATACTTTAAAAATGAAAAACATGCACTCGGCTGGATCGCTTTTCTCATCTTGATGGTCTTTATCTCTCCTCTACAGCCCTTTATATCTGTCAAATATGATATGCATCAAATTATAACACTAACGTTTGTTTTAGCGATTTCTACTATTATTGTCTACTTTTATCATTTAAAAATGCAAGAGGCAAGGGCACTGATATTTTCCCAGAGTCAAATGCTAAAAACAAAGGTAGAAGAGCTTACAAAAAAAGACAAGATTATGACGATGCAGTCAAAACAGGCTGTGATGGGTGAGATGATAAGTATGATTGCGCATCAGTGGAGACAGCCTCTTTCAAGTATTACGCTAAATATCTCTAATTTTCAGGTAAAAAAACTTTTGGATGAAGATGTATTTGGTGAGGAGCTTGACAAAGTTTTAGACAATATCAGTGATACAGCGGTATATCTCTCTGATACGATAAATGATTTTCAAACCTATTTTCACCCAAACAAAGAGAGCTCTGCGGTTGAAGTATCAGAACTTATTCAAAAAGCGATTAACTTTACCCTCCCAAGAGTAAAAAACACAAATATAGATATTATAATTGAAATTAAGAAAAAGATTATAATTCAAACCTATGCAAATGAGATAATACAGGTACTTTTAAATATTTTAAATAACGCAATTGATGAGCTTGTAGAGATGCAGATAAAAAATCCGAAACTCGTAATTTATGTTATTGAAAAGAGCGACTCTATTGATATTGAAGTGCATGATAATGCGGGTGGAATTAAAGAAGAGAATTTAGAGTCTATTTTTGAACCCTACTTTAGTACAAAAGGAAAAAATGGAACGGGACTGGGACTCTATATGTCTCAAATGATTATGCAGAAGCAGTTTAACAGTGATATTGAGGTTTGTTCAAAAAGAGGAGAGACTATCTTTAAAATAAGAGTTCCAAAAACACTATCTTAGTTTTATATTTATTGGGTTATAATAGTCTAACTTAGATAATAAAATTTGATTGTAGGATGGTTAATGTATATAGAAGATTTGAAGTTTTCGCTTTGGGCGGATTTTATTGAGAGAGATTATCTTGATAATGAATTTAAAGAGTTGATAGAGAAGAAGATTATAAACGGAGCTACTTCAAATCCGGCAATATTTAAAAATGCTATTTTAAACTCATCGGCATACAAGGAGCAGTTGGACTCTTTAGATGCTAAAATGTCTGCAAAAGAGAGATATGAAGCGGTAGCTGTTTTTGATATCCAAAAAGCCGCTGATATACTTTTACCCCTTTACGAAAAGAGTGATGACGGGTATGTGAGCATCGAGGTTGACCCTTTTTTATGTGATGATGCCGAGGCTACGGTGGCCGAAGGCAAAAGACTTTTTAAAACGATAGATAGAAAAAACGTTATGATAAAAGTACCTGCGACAGAGGCAGGTTACGTGGCGATGGAAGAGTTGAGTGCTTCAGGCATTGCTGTAAATGCGACGCTTATATTTAAAAAAGAGCAGGCGCTGAAATGTGCAGAGGCATTTGCCAAAGGCTCTAAAAGGTATGGTGAAAGTGTAGATACTGTTATAAGCATATTTGTAAGCCGTATTGACAGAGCCATAGATAAAACGTTAGCAGCAAACGCAGTAGATACAGCACTGAGCGGAATATATAATACGGCACTGATTTATGATGCGATAGAGGCGATGAATGTAGAGGGTTGTAGAGCACTTTTTGCAAGTACGGGGGTAAAAGATGACTCTTTGCCTGCATACTATTATGTAGAGAAACTTTTAGCCTACAACAGTGTAAATACAGCACCTATTGATACTATCAACTCTTTTGATGCTGATGCAAAAAAAGAGAAAGCGCTTCCTGTCGCACATGATGTAATAGAAGCACATTTTAAAAAGGTAGAAGCGGCAGGTGTCAATTTGGATGAGGTGCTAAATACCCAAATAAGTGAGGGATTGGCTGCTTTTAAAGATGCGTTTAGTGAGATATTGGAGACATTATGAACAGTGACATAGATGTAAGTAAGCTGACGTTTGAAGAGCTGAAAAAAGTACGGGCACATCTGAAGAAGATGATAGAAGTGGGAGGGAGTGACCTCCATGTCAAAGCGAACTCTGTCATCCGTGCACGTATCAATGGTGAGATTAAACAGTTTTCAGGAGGAATCCTCTCAAAAGAGGATGCACTTACTTTTGCAAAGGAGCTTTTACGAGGGCGTTTTGGAGAGTTTGTTGAGAAAAAGGAGCTTGACCTTGTTTATCCTTTTGATGAAAACAACCGTTTTCGTGTCAATATCTTTTTTCAGATGGATGGTGTCTCTGCGGTTTTTCGTGTTATACCGGTAAAAATTCCAAACTTTGATGAACTGCATCTACCGCAGGTCGTAAGAGATTTTGCACAAAAAGAGAGAGGGCTTGTTTTAGTTACGGGAGTAACAGGAAGCGGAAAATCTACAACACTGGCTGCACTTGTCAACTCCATAAACCTTACGAAAAAAAAGCATATTATTACCATTGAAGATCCGATTGAGTTTGTTCATAAAGACAGGGGATGTATTATTAACCAGCGCTCAGTTGGTCAAGACACACAGTCATTTGGAACAGCACTACGTGCTGCACTACGTGAGGATCCAGATATTATTCTCGTTGGTGAGATGAGGGATAAAGAGACGGTAAATCTTGCTCTACATGCTGCAGATACGGGGCACCTTGTCTTCTCAACCCTGCATACAATAGATGCAAAAGAGACGGTAAACCGTATTATTGCACAGTTTCCCACAGATGAGCAAAACCGCGTGAGAATGTCACTTGCTGGAGTGCTTCAGGGTGTTGTCTCTCAGCGTTTGATTCCAACACTCAATGGTGGTCGTAGAGCTGCTATGGAAGTGCTTGTTCGCACTCCTACCATTGAAAAATTGATTATGGAAAATAGAGATTATGAGATAAGAGATACTATTGAAGCGGGAAAAGAGCACTATAAATCACAAAGCTTTGATCAGGCTATTTTAGACCTCTATAATGAGGGTGTTATATCCAAGAAACAAGCGCTTGATCATGCTACAAGTGCTTCGGATTTGGAACTTAAAATAAACGGTCTCTCGAGTGGTGCCATAAACGTGACACCATCCTCATCTGATGATAGTGGGCAAAATCATGTTATGCCAGAGATAAATGACGATGATATTTTTGACTTAAAGTAGAAATTAATTCTATTTTAGATAAAATTGCACCCATTTTAAAAAACAAAGGACTTCATATGTTAGAAGGTATA
>CAZCMR010000075.1:1662-6592 GCA_964499805.1 uncultured Sulfurimonas sp. | reverse complement strand
ATAAAGATCTTCAAGATATCATTGCGATTCTTGGTATGGATGAGCTTTCTGAAGAGGATAAAAATGTTGTTGAACGTGCTCGTAAAATTGAGAAATTCCTTTCTCAACCATTCTTCGTTGCAGAGGTATTTACTGGTGCTCCTGGTAAATATGTATCTCTTGAAGATACTATTAAAGGCTTTAAAGGTATCCTTAACGGAGATTATGACCATATGCCTGAAAGTTCATTCTACATGGTTGGTAGCATGGAAGAAGCTATTGCTAAATATGAGAAAAACAAATAAGCAGTTTTGCTTAGTAAAGGACTGTAATGGATAAGTTTAAACTTGAAATCCTAACTCCAAATGGTGTTATCTATTCAGGTGACGCTGTTAGTGTTGTTCTCCCCGGTGAAGAAGGGGAGTTCGGTGTATTGGCAGGACATGCTTCTCTAACAACTTTGTTAGAAGCAGGTGTTGTTGATGTTGAAAAAGAGGATAAATCAGTCGAATCTATTGTAATTAACTGGGGTGTAGTTCAAGTTGATGAGGAAAAGGTTGTCATTCTTGTAGAAGGTGCAGCACCAATTCGTGGTGAAAGTGAATCAGAAATTGCTAAAGCACTAGATGAAGCGAAAAAACTTATCAATGATATTGCTGACTCTGGCAGTGCAATCGCATCTGTTTCAGCAAAAATTGAATCAGCAGCACAAAGATTAATATAATAGATGATTAATAATTTAATAGATTTTTATCTAAAAAGTCACCCGGTTACTATTGGTGTATTATTACTTTTGTCAATATATTTCATAGTATTGAACTGGGTCTTTTTTTATAGATTTTTCTCTATTAATAGTTGGCTTTCTCGTGAAAGTGCCTCTTTGGAAGCACTTTTACTAGGATCTACCACAGTAAAAGAAAACTCATTTTTAAATAATTTTATACAAACAAGTAATGTTATTTCAAAAGAAGTTTTAGGTTTAGGTATGCTTGCCGCTACAAAAGAGGCGACAAAAGGTTTATCTTTATTGTCAGTAGTTGCTTCTACTTCTCCTTTTATCGGTCTTTTTGGAACAGTCGTTTCAATACTTGATACATTTACACACATTGGAGGGAGTTCAGGTACTATGAGTGTGATAGCCAGTGGTGTATCAGATGCTTTGGTTGCCACTGCTTCAGGTATCTTTGTTGCAATATTTGCTTATACATATCATCAAATACTTAAAAGAAAGTCTTATGAACTTATCAGTTATCTTCAAATGCAAAGTGATGCGATTTTAGCTCGTAAGGCTTAGTGTAATGTTATATGATTGGGAAGAAAAACCAGAGCTTAATATAACTCCTCTTGTTGATGTTATGTTGGTTTTACTGGCAATTTTAATGGTCATCGCTCCCAATATTATTTTTGAAGAGAACATAAAACTTCCACAAGGTTCTACGACTCAGCAGTTATCAAAAATTCCACCTGTACATATCACAGTAGATAAAGATAAAAATGTTAAGGTTAATAAAGATAATTTTTTAATCAGTTCTTTTATTGATAATTTCTATCTATATTCCAATAAATTAGATAAAAAAGCCACGGTATTGATTAGTGCAGATAAAAGTTTAGATTATGGAATTGTAATGTCAATTTTAGCTGCAGTTAAACAGGCAGGATTCACTGAGGTCTCGTTAGCGACAAATGGATAATCAACGATATTTCTATATAAGTGGAATCATCTCTTTAACTCTTTTTGCACTTTTTTTAAGTATATTTATAATGATGCTTTTTCAAGTTAAAGATATAAAAAGTTATGGTTTGAAAAAAGAAAATTATATCTCTGTCTCTATTACTCTTGAAAATTCAAAAAGTGTGAAAAAAACATTTCAATCTTCATCACCGACAATAGTATCAAGCAAAATTAAGACATCAAAGAATATAGATGTAAATAATCTTTTTAGCGATGTCTGGACACAAAAGATTAGTCATAAAATAGTTAAGCGAAAAGTAAATTCAAAAAGAATTAATGAAATTCAAAAGCAGATTAAACTAAAAGAAAATAATAAAGTTCAATCCATTGAAAAGAGTTTTGAGAAATTACATCAAATTGCAGAGGATAGTTCAAAGAGTAATGCACCCTCTACTGCAAACGAAGTTAATGAATATTTGGCTAAAATTCAGTCAATTGTTTATCAACACTTTCGTGTTCCAGCTAATTCTGAAGGAAATAGTGTTAAAACAGTTATTGAACTTGACCCTTTTGGTAAAATGATTGATTTTAGAGTCTTAAATTATTCGTCAAATGAAGCACTTAACAGTGAAGTTGACAAGATTAAAGAGAGGCTTCAAAATGTGGTGTTCCCATTAAATCCAGAGCATAAGTCAAGTAAAACGATTGTTATTTTGATATCTAAGGAGTAAATTTGAAGGTTCTTTTTTTATTATTTTTTTATTTAAATATAGTCTATGCAGGTGATGCTACGATTGAAGTTATAAAAAAGGCAGACTCATTGCCGACTTTAGCTGTAGAAGATGCATCTATTAATTATAATGATACATTTAAATTACGTTTTTTTAAATCCCTTGTAGCCGATTTAAATGTTATATCTCTTTTTAATGTTGACAGGCATCATAGGGTGGTGCCATATAATGATACTGATGTGTTAGTAGAAAACAAAGATATGCAGTATGTTATCAGGTATAAATTGTTCGAAGATGATAACGGTGCTATGAATCTTAATATGAAACTCCTAGAAAGGGGTAGTGAGGTTTTTGGTAAAAACTATCGCGTAAGTAACAAAGATATCTATATGTTTGTATCACATGCTATTGCTTATGACATAAATGAATATATGGGTGCCGATTCAGTAGAGTGGATGAAAAGAAAAGTAATCTTTGCTAGAGTTGTCGGACCGAAGAAGAGTGATATTATTATCTCTGACTACACACTTTCTTATCAGCACACAATTATAAAAGGTGGATTTAATCTCTTCCCAAAATGGGCTAATCGCTCTCAAAATGCCTTTTACTATACATCGTTAGATTCCAATGTGCCAACATTAAAATATGTGGATATAAAAACGGCATCTGTAAAAAGTATTATATCCTCTGATGGTATGATGATATGTTCTGATGTAAGTAATGATGGCAATACTCTTCTTTTGACTATGGCAAAAGAAGGACAACCTGATATTTATACCTATAATGTGAAAACACATAAATATAAAAGAGAGACTACATATAAAGGGATAGATGTAAATGCACAGTTTATGAGTAAAGACTCTATTGCGTTTATATCATCTCGACTGGGATATCCGAACGTTTTTACCAAAAAACTATCGACAAATGAGATTGAACAGATAGTGTATTATGGCAATAGTAACTCAGCGTGTAGCGCTCATGGACACTATATCGTTTATAAAGCAAGAGAAAGTTCAAATGCCTTTAGTGAAAATACTTTTAATCTTCATTTGGTATCTACTGAAACAGATTTAATTAGAAGGCTTACTGCAACCGGGATAAATGAGTTCCCACGATTTTCTAAAGATGGTGATGCTATTATTTTTGTAAAAAATTATAAAGGACAAAGCTCTATAGGAATTATTCGACTAAAATATAATAAAAATTATCTGTTCCCTTTAAAGTCAGGTAGAGTACAGTCAATGGACTGGTAGTGTAGTTATTTAAATTTTATTACCTTTTTTAGGTATAATAAACCAATTTTAATATTAGAGGAAATGTAAAATGAAAAGTATTGTACTTTCAGGTGTTGTAACAGCACTGTTAGTTTTTGGTGGATGTAGTTCAAAAGAGCCGGCTGTAGATGATCAAGCAGTTAATAATGTCGAAGAAGTTGCATCTGCTCCTACTCAAGAGGTAGAATCTGTAGCAACGGAAACAGTTGCTAGTGAAGAGAGTGTAGTAAGTTCATCTACAAATGAATATGATATGAATACTATTGAAAGTAAACTTCCTACAATTTACTTTGCTTTTGATAAGTATGATATTTCATCTGAAATGCAAGAAAAAATTGATGCCGCAGCAGAACTTGGAAAAAAAGTTGCATCTAACTATAAAGTAAAATTAGAAGGTAACTGTGATGAGTGGGGAAGTGATGAATATAATTTTGCTTTAGGCTTGAAACGTACTGATGCGGTAAAAAAAGCATTAATTGCTGATGGAATTGACGCTTCACGTATCTCTATGGTAAGTTATGGAGAGAGCAATCCAGTCTGTACAGATCATACAAAAGAGTGTTGGGCAAAAAACCGAAGAGTCGATTTTAAACTTTTACCTTAAGTTTAAAATAAATGAAATTTAGTAAATTTTATTTTCTATTTTTAACTTTTTTCTCGACATTATTGTTGAGTGCAGAGCCATCCGCATTTGGTGCGGGTGACCTTTCTAATAGTACTCCATATGGACTTACTAAAAATGAAAAAGTTCTTTTAGAAACAGAAAAAAAGCTTAAAACCGTAGCAAGAAAAAGTAATTCACAGGCAAGTCAGTTAGACTCTTTAAGAGAACGCCTTGATGGATTGCAAAGTATTGTGGAGAGTTTAAGTAGAAAAGCACACAATAACAAGATAAACCTTCATAATCTACAAAATTCTACAACTGTATCGATTGAAAATATAAATGAATATCAAAAACGATTGGGAATTTCTATCTCGGAAAATAAACAAGCAATAGAAGAGTTGAAAATTATTGTTTCTGAACTGGGTAAAACAGTTGAGACGTTAAGTATGGACTATGTGACAAAAGCAGATTATAATTCTTTGGTAAAGGATGTAAATAATTTTAAAATTCTTGTTGCTAAAGAGATGAAAAAAAGTATAAGAACTAAGAGTAAAAAAAGTTCTATTACAAGTGCAAAACTTTACAACAGAGCAAAAGCCAACTTTAATAAGAAAAGATACACAGCGGCTATTAATGATTATGAAGAGTTAATTAAACGCAGATATAAGCC
>CAZCMR010000075.1:0-1562 GCA_964499805.1 uncultured Sulfurimonas sp. | reverse complement strand
TATGAAGTACGTGATGGAGATAAAGTAGTAGATAGTAATATGGGTGGAGCTCCATTAGTATTTATGTATGGAAAAGGTCAAATTATTCCAGGTCTGGAAAATGGAATTAAAGATATGAATATTGGAGACAAAGCTGATATTTTAGTAAAACCTGAAGATGCTTATGGTGAATATAATGCTGAAGCAACACAAGAAGTGCCTAAAGATCAATTTGCTGGAATTGAATTAACTGAGGGTATGACTCTTTATGGACAAGGTGAAGATGGTGCTACTGTTCAAGTTGTTGTAAAAGAGATTAAAGATGATAGTGTAATCATTGACTTTAACCATCCTTTAGCTGGAAAAGAGCTTATGTTTACAGTTGCGATCAACAATGTTAGAGATGCTTCTGCTGAAGAGATTATGTCAGGTGTACCGACTGAAAATCAACAAGAAGATGATGGATCTTGTGGTACTGGCAGCGGCAGCAGCTGTGGATGCCACTAATTTTATAACCTCTTCAAAAGCCTCTATTGAGGCCAAGAAGACAGCTAGTCTTTTAAAAACACTCAATGTCAATGCTGTAATCATTGGTCCAGTGGGCATTGGGAAAAAAACACTGGCTTCTTTTATTCTACCAGATGCTTTAATCTATGATGCATCAGATTTTGATGAGTTACTCATTGCGTTAGAATCTTCACACGAAATAATTATCAGCAATATCAACTTATCACCCAATATACAAAGAGTAGTAGATGCAATCAAAAAAAATAATGTACGAGTGATTGCTACTTCGTCGAGCCATCTGCTAAGTAATGAAGTAGAAGAATTTTGTAGTATCAAAGTTGAGCTTCCTGCTCTTGAAGAAAGAATAGAAGATGTGAGTGCTTTAGTAGAAGTTTTTTTGGAAGAGGCATATGCTCTTTTTGGTGGAGATAAAAGCTTATGTAATCTTAAAAATATGACTCCAGACCTGTCTTTAAACGGACATTCATTAAGACGACAGGTGATGATTAACTATCTTTTACAAGATATCAGAGATAGGGATTTGATGGAACTTCTAGAAAATTATCTCTATGATAAACTTGGTTCAAAAAACGATTATAAAAAGTTTTTGTATTTGTATGAAGCCCCACTGATTAAATCGGGTCTAAAAAAATTCAAGTCGCAGTTACAGTTGTCAGATAAACTGGGCTTAAACAGAAATACATTAAGAAAAAAAATATCTGAAAATAAACAATATTTATAGAGGAGAATTAGATGAGTAAAATAGCAATGATATTTGCAGGGCAAGGTTCACAGGCAGTAGGCATGGGTAAGGATTTTTATGATAATTCTGAACTTGCACGTGAAATGTTTGCAAAAGCCGGTGAGAGAATAGGTGTTGATTTTAAAGAGATTATTTTTGAAGAAAATGAAAAGCTTGGACAAACTGCGTATACACAACCGGCTATTTTACTGGTGCAAATGATTGCGTATAAGCTCTTTAAAGAAGCTTGTCCTGAAGTAAAAGCTGAACTTTTCTTAGGACACTCTTTAGGTGAATTTTCTGCTTTATGTGCAAGTGGTGCTATTGATTATGT
>CAZCMR010000074.1:0-6707 GCA_964499805.1 uncultured Sulfurimonas sp. | reverse complement strand
CAAAAAATAATTATATAGCCCATTTCCATAGAAAAATTCCTTACATAAGTGAATGATTATTCAGTTTTAAAAGATTTTATAGTATATTATGTAAAAGAAAGCTAAAAGAGTCAATTTCTTATACTGTTTTCGGACTAATTGGCACAAAAGGAGATTATAAATTATTATGTTATGGACTTATGAATGTTTATACTGTCATAATTTTGTTTATACACTCTCCGATGGAAGAGTTAAGTGTTCAAAATGCTCTAAAAAGCTTTCTCTTGAAAAGATTAATAAAATAATGTTGATTATTAATTCTTATGTACATAATGAAAGTGCTCTTAGTCTTTCAAAAAGAACAAAATTATCCTATACATCAGTACAAAGATATTATGACACACTTAGAATATTGTCTGCACATATATGTGAAAAAGAGTATGAACAAGTTCGAATGATGAAATGTGAGTATGAAGAGTATTATTATCTTGATAACTCCAAAAAACTTAAAAGTAAAGCTATATTTGACGCACATAATTTTTTAACATTTGACTACTCTAAACATATCTATACAATTTTAATGCCATCTTTGCAGCAATATAAAAGACAGTTTCTTGAAGACAATGTAGAAGATGGATATATTGATGAGTTTAATAAATTTAAACGTAATTCAAAAATTATAAAAGTGGATAAACATTTTAATAATATAGTCTCTTTCTGGGATTATTTTGAAAAAGCTATTTTAAAGTATAAAGGGATAAAAAACGACTCTTTTATATACTTTCTAAAAGAGTGTGAATTTAAGTACAATCATACAAAAAATGAAGCTGTAGAGATACTTATTAAGAACTACTTTAAAAACTAGTAACATTATTAGATTTTATAACGACTTAACTCTTTTCCATTAGTATTTATAACATGCACTGCACATGCAAGGCAGGGATCAAAAGAGTGTAATACCCTTAATATTTCAAGTGGTTTTAAAGGGTCTGTAATCCTTAAGCCTATTAATGCCGCTTCATAAGGACCTCTAATACCATCAAAATTCTTAGGTGTTGCATTCCATGTTGTTGGTGCTATTACTGAAAAGTTTTGTATCTTTTTATTTTCTATATTTATAAAATGTGAAAGTGTTCCTCGAGGTACTTCTAAAAATGCTCTTCCTTTAGCATTTTTCTTTAATGAATCAAAATTAAATTTAACCCAAGTCTCAGTATCATAATACTTTATATTCTGAATTAAACGTGATATAAGTTTAAAAGTATATTCACATATATAACTTGTTTCTATTGCTCTAGCTGCATTTCTACCAATGGAACTAGATAAATCTAAAATTTCCAAGTTGGTAGCTTCTAAAAACTCATTTACAAAAGACTTTATAAGTTTATTCTCTTTAGTATAACTAATTAATACACGAGCAAGAGGTCCTGTTTCCATTACATTGCCATCATATCTTGGAGCTTTTATCCATGAATATTTATCATCATTTTTTGCAGTTTTTAAACTACCATCCTTATTAAGGTCTGTATATTTGATATTATTTTGAGAAGATTCATTCTCGTACCAAGCGCGATCAATCTCTTCGCTTATTTTAAGTTCGTTAAAGTCTTCTATAGTGTTGAAGTTATGATTATAAATAATACCATCGCAAAATAGCTTCTTCTCACCTTCAAACTCATAACCTCCTACAGACATAAAATTACCACATGAACGACCAACACCAGCCTTAATCTCATCTCTATATGCAATTGCAAGAAGTTTTGTATCTGGAAGGTAAGCTCTATCTATAAAATCCTTTGCTTTTTTTATAATAAAAAGATAATCATTTAAACGTTGAGGGTTTAATATGTCAGCAACACTTGTAACACCACCAACAACAATACTCTGAGGATGTGGTGTTTTCCCACCAAATATTGCTACAGCTTTTGAAATCTCTGTCTGGAATTTTAAAGCCTCAAGGTAGTGTGAAAATAAAATAAGATTTTGAGAAGGAGTAAGTTTATATGCTTTATGCCCCCAGTAAGCATTCGAAAAAGGACCTAGTTTTCCAGCCTTAATAAATTTTGAAAGCTTCTCTAAAGTAGCCTCATAGTGAGTGTATGAGTTATGAAATGGCTCATCGGAGTATCTAAAAGCCTCTTTATATGTTAGTTTTGCATCAGCATTTAAAGCAGAAGTAATATCAACAAAGTCAAGTAAATGAAGATGATAAAAATGGACAACATGATCTTGAATAAAAAGAGCCATTGCCATTAAATCGCGTACAATTTCAGCATTTTTCGGTAGTTCCAGGGAATAAGCATCCTCAACACTAGATACAGCTGCACGAAAATGAGAATTTGTACAAACTCCACAAATACGACCTGCTAAAAGTCCTGCATCCCTTGGATCACGATCTTTTAATATTATCTCTATTCCGCGAAAAAGCTGCCCACTTACCCAGGCTTCTTGAACAATATTATTTTCATCTATTTCAATTTCAACTCTTAAATGTCCTTCAATTCTTGTTATGGGATCTATAACTATTTTTTTTCTATTCACTTTTTTCATCCTCTACATACTTTCTCTCATTTGCATATTTATCTGCGAAACCAAGTTCCGTACAAGCCATACAACCATGTCCGGCTTGTACAGGCCAACTAACTCCACCATTAAATTTCATAGTTGGACAGTTTACATTTGCATAAGGACCTTTACAGCCCATTTCAAATAAACAATAGCCTTTTTTAGCCCCAATATCTCCCCACTCTTTTACAAATTCACCTAGTTCATAGTGACCTCTACGTTCACAGTTATCATGAACTCTTCCCTCATAGGCCCATAAAGGACGATTTAATTTATCTAATGTTGGTAACTCTTCAAACATAAGATACGAAAGAAGTGTTCCTACTATATTTATCGGGTTTGTAGGGCATCCCGGTAGATTAATAATATCTTCTCTATTAAGAGCTTGTGCTACACCAACTGCCCCTGTCGGATTTGGAGCAGCAGCAACAATTCCACCATCAAGAGCGCAACTTCCAACAGCTAATACAATCGCTGCATCTTTAGCACATTTTTGCAGTAGTGCTAAACCTGTTTCACCTTTTGCTCCTATACGTAAATATTTACCATCCATTGCCATAGGTATCGCACCCTCTACAATCAAAATATATGCACCTTTTTGATTTTTGATAATATCTTCTAAAACAGTTTCACTCTGCTCACCGCTTGCACTCATCAGAAGTTCATGGTAATCTAAAGAGATATAATCAAATATCAGTTCTTCTATGGAGGGGTTAGTAGATTTTATAAATGCTTCAGAATTTCCACTACAGTCTGCAAGTTCAAGCCATATAATAGGAATTTTATTGAGTGCTTTAATGCTCTCTTGAACAACTACTTCAAAGTTTGGATGAAGCTGCATATTTGCAGTTACCATTGATATCCAGCTATTAACCTCGTGCTTTGCAATTTCAAGCGACTCCATTGCCACTTCTAAGTTATTAGCATCAAGGTTATTTCTTGGATTAAGTTTATTAAATTTATCTATACGTTTTTGAACTTTTCTAATCTCTTCTTCTCTGTGAATATCTTCAATACTTTTTCGTGGTACATTTGGGTCTATAAGATATTGAGACTCTTTGATAAGGTCTTGAACCATCATTTTACATCTACCACACACACGACCAGCTTGACTAAAGGTAGCTAACTCTCCAAAAGAAGATATACCAGTATTTGTTACAATATCTACTAAATCTTGCTGATAAAGATGTTCACAGCTACATATTAATCTCCCTTTCTCACTAATGAGTCGATTTTCATAAAGATAGTCAATATCTACATTATTGTCACTATTTATCAATGTTTCAATATATGCAAGATCAATATTTGAGTTTATTCCTATAAATTTTGTGAGTCTCTTCTCATTTAAAAAGTACTCATCTACTCGAGAATCTTCTTTTGAGTAAATAATAACTTTCTCGTAACTATTACTAAATTTTGGTGAACTTACTTCTACTAAATCAAATTTACCAACCTTTAACATATCTACACTAGTTCCAGTTTTAAACTCTTTAAGTTCTTCTTGAAGTAGATGGGATATAGCACAGTCTGCCTGTAAAGTACACTCTTTTACATGTCCAGCAATAAAACCTAGAGTTTCAAGCTCTGCGCACTCTCCAACCGCATAGATATTTTTATCTTCTGTTTGCATATAAGAATTTGTTAATATTCCTATATTTGTTGCTAAGTATTTTTTAAAATCTTCAATATTTGGTTTTATTCCTATACCAAAGATGAGGAAGGGATTGTCTATATGAAGTTTTTTAGTCCTAAGTGATAAGAGTTGATTATTCTTAATTATTTTCTCTGTAATCTCATCTTCATAAGAGATTTTTATCTTACCACTTGAAAGATAAGACTCTTCTATAATTTTAAGTGCATCACTGGAAAGATACTTTGAATAGAGGTGTTTTGCACGTAAAAGCAGAGTAATATGTGATACATTTGGCATCTTGTTTAATGTATCGAGAAGTTCTAATCCAATAGGACCACTTCCCACTATAACAATCTCTTTATTCTCTATGCCATCTCTAATCTTCTTACAATCTTTTGCATTTCTAAATAACGCACAATTTGAGATACCTTTGATATCAAAAAGGGAGATAGGAAGTGAACCAGTTGCAATAATAAGTTTATCATAAGAGAACATAGAATTATTAGAAAAGACCCTTTGTTCCTTTCTATTTATCTTTATAATTTTCTGATTAAGTTCTATTTTAATCATCGGGTTAAGTTGAAGTCTTATTCCTTCTATATCTTCACTTCCATCAACCAATCGACAGAGATGAATTCTATCATAGGGGAGAGTATCTTCATCACTTAATAAGGTTATATCTATCGATGAATTTTCTTTTTTAAGCTTATTTGCTAAATAAACTGCAACGATACCACCACCTATCACCAATACCCTCATTTTATATCCTTCTAATGATTTCCGTAACACCACTGCTTTATTTTAGCATTTCCAAAATTAAATCATTTATACATTACCCATTTTTCTGAGAAGATTGTATAATAATTTCAATAATTAATTGAATAGGAATTCATATGAAAAGTTTAGCAATACTTGGTGTAGGTAATATTTTAGAAAAAGATGATGGTATTGCCATCTATGCGACTACATACCTAGAAAAAAATTATACTTTTGAACCATCTATTGAGATAGTTAATGGTGGGGTTGAGGGAATAAATCTATTAAATATGTTTATGGAATATCCTCATATTATTATTCTTGATGCCATTGAGATTGATGATAAAGCAGGAAGTATTTATCATATACCATCTCATAAACTTACTGGCTATGGACTAAACTCTGGTGGTGCACACGAAATAGGAGTTCTTCAATGTTTTGATATTTTAGAACTCATGGGCAGAGATACTCCAAAATCAAGCATTTTAGGAATAGTTCCTAAAGAGATAGATGTATCGATATGCTTAAGTGATGTGCTCTATAAAGAGTTTGATACTTATATTGAAACACTTATAAAAATTTTAGAGAAGAATGATATAAAAGTAAGTAAAAAAGGTAAAATTAATTCTTTAGACTCAATAATAGAAAATTTTAAAAACCCTCAAAGATAATCTATTAAACTTTGAATCTAAATATAAAGAAAAAATAAGTAATCTTTAATTCACAATTACTCTGAGGGGTACATTAACCGTTATCACTCAAGTATAAAATTTATACTGTAAATTCTCAAAATTAAAATGTTTATTATAAAGAATATTTTAATTTTTACACCTTTACAAAAATATAAATCTATAAATGAATGAGTATTCATATACTATATAAACTTCTCTTAAAAAAGTATTAAAAACCTCTTGAATGTTCTATACTTGGATTAGCAAATATATCCAGAATATTCTCTAAAGAACAAATATTACTCTTCTTTTGGAAATCAATACCAAAGGATTGAATTGTAGATAAAACTGTAGTGATATACTCATCCCAAACAGAATTCATCTCTTCACTTAGAGCCACTTCTACAGAGAGGATATCTTTTGGAACAATACTTATAACAGTTGTTTCAGCCATAGCTTCACTTAATGAACATATCTGGAGCATTTCAGCAATTTCCACTTCATTCGCTGTTTTTTTAACTAAACTACCATCTAAAAACTCATCAGTAGTTTTTATAGTAATTTCCCCTATATTTCGAGACTCATCAGATGCGGTATTAATTATCAGTACTTCATCAAACTCTTGTAGCAAAGGCATCAACTTAAAACCTAAGGTTCCTCCATCCACTATCTCAATTTCAGGAATAAAAGTGTAGTTCTCTTTGATAAATTTTGCAGCATATAAACCTACCCCTTCATCCTTGAAAAATGCATTTCCAGACCCTATTAGTGCAACTTTTTTTCCCATAATTATCCTTCAGTTTTTTGTATTGCATGATATATCTGACCTAATGAGATACCACCATCATTAATTGGTATTTTACTCTGTATATAATACTTTCTATCTAATTTATTTAACTCTTGTGTTAGTTTAGAGACCAAACTCTTATTTTGAAAGACACCTCCACTCAAAACTATAGGTAAATGAGTAAACTCTTGTGTAATTTCACAAATAATTTTCACAACTGTATTTATAAACTTCTTTGCTATCTTCTCAGATGATTCTTCATTCATAATCTGTGGTATCATTTTTGAGTACTCAATTACTCCATCTTCTAAACTAT
>CAZCMR010000073.1:0-6866 GCA_964499805.1 uncultured Sulfurimonas sp. | reverse complement strand
TCAAGCGTGATAAGAATGACACACTTGATAATCTTGTTACAGAGTATGTAGTAGAGCTCCTTGGCAAACTTCGCCAAACACATACTATCTACTACAAAGGTTACCGTGGATACCTTAGCTATGGTGTAGGAAACACTTCTATCATAGGCAATGGCTTCTTGACAAAATTCCCTGAGTATGACTTTATAGTCGATGTAAGCTCACGCGGTACCATGAGCCTGCGTGCGAACAACCAGGTAAGTGTTTCACAGATATCTAAAGAGTGGGCAGGAGGCGGAGGACATCCAAATGCTGCAGGTGGCCGTATTCAAGGCTTTAAAGAGCAGTTTGTTTATGACAAAGTAAAAAAACAGATAGAAAAAATCATTAATGACAAAGAGTCTGTTGCCGGAAAACTAGAGTATAAAAACGAAGATGATTAAACAGATTTTGCTATAACAAAATCTGCTTTTCCTTCCTGTTTTGCTCTATACATAGCATGGTCTGCAATATCTAGCAAAGTTTTTGCCGTGTCAGCATCTTTTGGACAACGACTTATACCGATGCTACAAGTTATCTGCAGACTTATATTTTCTACAATTATTGGTTTGGAAACTGCCTCTATGATTTTTTTTACAAAATCATTCAAATAAGAAATATCATCAATATCTTCTACAATTAAAGCGAATTCATCTCCGCTTATACGTGCAAATACATCTCCTTTACGAATCACTTGTAAAATATTGTGTGCAACTGACTGCAAAACAACATCACCTGCGGCATGTCCATAAGTGTCATTAATACTTTTAAAATTATCCAAATCTATAAAAAGGAGTGAAAATCTACTTTTATAACGTTTTACTCTTTCTATAGCTTCATTTAATTTCATATTAAATAAATATCTATTAAAAATTTGTGTAAGTGGATCGAAGTATGCCAAAGAACACAACTTCTCCTTTTCCATTTTTCTTGCATTATCTGCATAAATCTTGTTTTGAAGATTTTGTGCTATCTTCTCTAGCTGTTGATAGAGTATATCAATATCTATTGGCTTTGGAACGAAATAGTCAATCCCCATATTAATAGCTTTTAAAAGTGTCTCTCTGTTATCCAGAGCAGATATAACAACTATTGGCTGTTCATTATTTATTTTTTTAATCTCATTAGCCATACTTAGCCCGTCCATAACAGGCATATTAATATCTGTCACTATAATATCTGGTTTTTTCTCTTTAAAAAGTCGCAAGCCTTCTTCACCGTTGTATGCCTGATACATCTCCTTGATATCATCTTCAAGAATCATCTGCATATGTTCCTGAGCATCATAATCATCTTCTACATACAATAATGTAAAATTTTTAAGTAACATTTAACACTCTCCTTTGAGACCGGGCATATGAATAACAAACATTGCCCCGGCACTATCATTACAAACATCAATAGAACCTTTTATCTGTTCTTGTATAATCATCTTTGACATATAAAGCCCAAGACCCGTACCGTTTTTTTCTTCTTTTGTAGAGAAATAAGGATCAAATATCTTGTCCATTATCTCTAAAGGGATACCTCCGGCATTATCTCTAATAACAATCTTGAGTTTATCTGACTCTACTTTATGTGTAGTTATTACTATTTTTTTTTCGGAAATACCACGTTCGATTAAAGCATCTTTTGCATTATTGATAATATTTAAAAGCACCTGTGCCACACCATTTGCATATCCCATAACTTTATAGTTTTTTTCTATCTCAAGTACAATCTCTATACCATTTTTTGTATAGACTGCTTCTGTCATATCAATAACATCCTCTATAACATTATAAATACAAAACTCTTTTGGCTGATTCTCTTTTTTAAAAAAGTTTCTAAAGTCATCAATGGTTGTAGTCATAAGATTTATCTGTTTTTTTGAATTTTCTTTGAAATACTCCATAGCTGTATCGTCAAGATTACCTTTGGCATACTTTGTAATAAGCAGTTGGTTAATTAAAGAGAGGTTATTCAAAGGTTGTCTCCATTGGTGAGCTATCATACTGATCATCTCTCCCATTTGAGCAAGTCTGCTTTGTTGTAACATCAAAAGCTGCTGTTGCTGATTTTTGCGTATCTCCTGTTTTACTGTCTCTTCAAGTCTGCGTGAGTACTCTTTTCTCTCTTTAAATAAAATACCGACACTAAAGACAATAACAATGTGGGATAATACAAACAAGTTATAATTTATAACATTGTCAAAATGTGAGTTTATAGAAAAAGCACCTATCTTATTATAAACAGCATAAGAGGATGTCAATGCGACAATAACACTAAAAAGTGCACCATACTCCATTCCCTCTTTTTCCATAACTATAACAACTACCGGAAGAGAGAGGCTAAGCAGCAGCAAGCTATTTTCAATGGCAAATTCAATTTGTAAAATATATGTATATATAAAAAAGAGAGTCCCATAGATAAAAAACCTGCTAAAGTGTATCTTTTTTTTATTTGAAAAAAGCAGAAGCAAAAAAGGAGTAAAGAGCATCTGTCCCATCACATTGCCAAACCACCAGGAGAAAACCGAAGAAAAAAAGTGTTCCATTGAGACTTGGGCAAAAAAGAGTAAAAAGAGATTTGATACAATAGCACTAAAAGGCTGTAAAACAAACAGTATCAAAGTCCCAAGCCCCAAGATATCGCGAAATGTTGTAAGCTCTGTATGCAAATGAAACTTTCTAAAGAGTACAATGGCAATATAAGCTTCTAAAGTATTCACAAGACTCACCATAAAAGAGGCTTCAAAAGAGACACCGTTAAAGAGTGCCAAAGCAAGCTGTCCCAAAAAAATGCCTGCTAAGACTTTTCTGCCAAAGTAGAGTGCAAACGCCAAAGAGAAGCCTTCTGCTGCAAAAACACCGATATTGACAATATTTTTACCATTAAGAACCTGTAAACTCAACTCTCCTGTAACAAAGTAGAGTATCGCAACAGTTATAATCAAAAAGAAATTAGTTTGCATCTGTTTCTCTTTGGCTAAGATCTATAATAAACTGTGCACCTTCTTTTGTATTTTTTACCAAAAGTGCTCCTTTTAGGTGTTCTTCTACAATAACCTTCGCCATATATAGTCCTAGTCCTGTACCGTTTTTATTATCTTTTGTTGAAAAGTAAGGGTCAAATATCTTCTCCATAATATTTGTAGCAACACCACCTGCATTATCTTCTATGATAAGCTTTTTTCCATCTATTCGTAAAATAATTTTTGGATCTTTCACACTTTTTTCTATCAAAGCATCTTCAGCATTTTTCAGCAGATTAAGAACAACCTGCACCAGCTCATTTTCATATACCAAAAAATTTTCTACATTGTCTGTATATTCAACTATATCAATATTTTTCTGCTGTAACGAATAACGAATAAGAGAAAGAGCAGTCTCTACAATTGTCTTAAAATTACTTACTTTTTTCTCTTTTTGTGGTCTGAAAAAGTTTCTAAAATCATCTATTGTATTGCTAAGATGATTTACAAATCCTTGAATCTTCTGTGTTATTTTTTTAGCCTCATCATACTTCAAACAACTGCTTTTGGCTCGCATTTCTATCATAATAGTAGCTGCACTTATTGCATTTAAAGGTTGTCTCCATTGATGGGCAATCATGGCAATCATCTCTCCCATTTGTGCATAACGGGATTGTGAGAACATCATTTTGTCTTTTTTTCTGTTTTTTTCTACCTCATCATAAACCAGACGTTCTAGATTGTCATTCATATACTGTAGTTTCAAAGTTTTCTCTTCGAGCTCTTTTGTCTTTTTAAAGTAATCTATCCACAAATCCACTTTTAAAATAAACTCTTCAAATACATACGGCTTTTTTAAAAAATCATTAGCACCGTTTTTTAAAACATCTCTGACAATTTCCGGTGTCGAAGTACCCGAGAGTACAATAACAGGAATGGACACAAAACGGATATCACGACGAATAAACTCCAAAAGTTCCAAACCATGCATATCTGGAAGTTCCATATCTAAGATAATAAGATTAAACTCATCTTGCTGCAACTTTTCTATGGCAGTTTTTGCGTTGAGTGCAGTTTTAACAATATAGTTTCTTGGTTCTAAAATAGTTTTTATCTGCTTACAAATAAAGCGAGAATCATCAATGAGTAAAATTTTATCTTGCTGTTTTTTAGTAAGCGTGTTAATAATTTTTACAATCTCGGTAATTGAGTACAAAAAATTTGTATCTTTTACAATATAGTCCAAAATCCCATACTGAAACAACTCCTCTCGAAGATCTGCATCCTGCAAAGAAGTCAGTACGACTACTTTTGTTCTTGTCAATGACTGTATATTGGCAATAAGTTCAGAACCCTCCCCGTCTGGCAAATGCAAATCAAGAATAATAAGGTCAAACTTATGTTTTACAAGTTGCTCTTTTGCCTCCTTCAAAGTAAAAGCCTGCATAGATGTAAAACCAAGAGCCTTAAGCTCTTTGTGCAAAATATTATTAATTGTTTTTGAATCTTCTATTATTAAAATATTTTTCATATTCATTTAAGTGGCTCCGGTTTGCCAAAATAATACCCCTGAGAATAATCAACCCCTATCTCTTTTACAATATTAAAAATAGATTCATTTTCAATAAATTCAGCAACTGTCTGCATCTTTTGCTCTTTTGCAAAGGTAACAATGCTCTTGACTGCTGAGAGGGAATAACTACTCGTTTCAATATCACGTATCAAACATCCGTCTATCTTTAAAATATCGGGCTGATAGTCAAGCAGTCTTTCAAAGTTTGAATATCCTGCACCAAAGTCATCAATGGCAATTTTAACGCCATACTCCTTAACCATGGAGATAAATCTTTTTACAACACTAAAGTCTTTGATACCCTCATCTTCAAGCAGTTCAAAAACAATTCTGTGCGCATCTTTTTTATACTCATCAAGTAGCGACAAAATTTTTCTGCGCATACTTTTTTGCTCGATATCCAATGCCGAAAGATTTATAGATATATCTGCACTGCAGTTTTTCAGCATTACAAAAGAGTGTTCAAGAACAATATCTGTAATTTTGAGGTAATAGTTACTTTTTTTTGCTGTTTCTAAAAAAAAGTAAGGTGAAAGAACTTTTCCGTCACTGTCAACAAGCCTCACTAAGGATTCATACTTAGCAATTTCCTGCGTCTGATTATGAATTATAGGTTGAAAATAAGAGATTATTCGTGAGCTTTTAATGGCATCTTTAATCATAAGCACCGTTCTCATATTCTCTTTTGCTTTTTGTTGCTCACGCGTAGCCAAATTATTTGCCACTATAAAACGCTTTTTATTTTTAATAAGTTTTTTTATTCCCAACTTTACTGATTCAAATATCTTCTCTTTTTCAAAAGAGAGTGAAATAAGTACAGATACATCATACTCTAAATCTTCTATAGGGACTGTATCATCTTTTATCTCTGCTTGTAGTTCTTTAAGTTCTCTAATAAAAAGAGCCATATTCTCTTTATAAAGTTGAGCATTAAGAACAAATGCATATTCACCGTCACCCAAATGGTAAAGTTTATCAAAAGTATATTTTGCACTTAATTTGTTCTGCAGATACAATCGTACCTTCTCTTCTATAGCATTTATCATCTGTGTATCATAAAACTCTTCTATATCATCAAAATCTTCAAGTTTCATCAAAACTAAAAGAGGCTCTGGTGCATTCTTTAGCTCATCTTTAAGTTGCCGTAACGGATTCATAATCTCTGTAATATCATGGCGCAAAGAGATGTACTCAAGAATATTTCCCTCTAGGTCTTGAATAGGCATAACAAGGCTGTCAACATAGTAGCTTTTTCCGTTTTTTGCTCTGTTTCTTACTATTCCTTTCCATATTTTACGTTCATCTTTAATTGTTCTCCACATCTCTTCAAACATTGACTTCGGATTTTCAGGATGTCTTACTATATTATGATTTTTGCCTATAAGCTCTTCTTTTGTATAACCGCTAACTTTACAAAAAGCATCATTTACATGGGTAATTATGCCATACGTGTCTGTTTTGGAAACAAGAGAACTGTTATTTGTAGCTTCTTGGTACTCCTGAAGCAAATGAAGATTTTCCTTTGCACTGTATGCATATTTATACTTTTGGATAACACGATAAAGAAGTTTTGTAAGCTGTTCAATATTTATCGGTTTTAAAAGATAACCATTGATACCTATTTCAATGCTCTCTATAAAAAAGTTGTCTTCATTATGTGCCGATATTACAACAATAGGCACTTCTTCATCTAGCTCACGAATTTTGGCACTCATATCCAAACCATTCATTTTTGGCATATTAATATCTGTTATTACAACATCAATATCATTTTCTTGAAACTTTATAAAACCATCTTCTCCATCAACTGCAACAACAACACTCTCAAAAAAATCATCCAAAATCATGGCAGTCATCTCTCTGGCATCACTATTATCCTCTACATACAATACTTTCAAATCTTTGGAATATGCGATTACCTCATTAATATCTACCATTTACTTTTCCTTATTTACACAGATACAAACTTCATTGTTATTTTACAATAATAATCCAACTAATTTACATAAAAAACAATACAGTGAGAACAAGCTATATTGCCCTATCAAATTTATAGTTGAATATTTTTCGAATTCGATGGTTAAGTCTATTCTAAAATAATAGTAAACCCTTTCTTTGAGACATCTAAAAATTTACTTTTATTAGATAGATATTAACACAAATTAGACTATTAGTAACAATAAATTGTGGAAAGTCACTTAGATTTGAACTTAATCTGAGGGTTGTATGTTAGAGTTTTAAAAAGTAATGGCTGCTTATTACAGAGGTAAAAATTGCATCTATAGTTAAATAAACAAATAATACCTGTGTCAAGGGGATTTT
>CAZCMR010000072.1:0-7099 GCA_964499805.1 uncultured Sulfurimonas sp. | reverse complement strand
GGGCCTTTTTGACCTTCACCAACTTCGAAAGTTACTCTTTGACCTTCAGCAAGTGAAACACGTCCACCACTATTGTTGTTTACTTGACGGAAATGTACGAATACATCCTTTCCACCATTGTCTTGTTGAATAAAACCATAACCTTTTTCATCGTTGAACCATTTTACTGATCCGTCTTGTAATTCTGCCATTGTCTAGCCTTGTATATAAATTTGTCAAAAATCGGGAGAGTCTTTAGGAGGTTTTAACACATAGATCAAAAATCACACTAAAGATGAATTCACGCCTCATCTTTCACTTGGCAACAGTATATCAGAAAAATTCTCAATATACAACTTTTTTGAATAATTTGTGAAATTTGTAGGTCTAATACTGGAAATCGAGAGTTTTTAATCAATTTAATAGTATTATTTTATAATTTATTTTGAGGAAACATTTTGAGTATATATAGAGAGTATGACATACGCGGGATTTTTGAAAAAGAGTTAAATGAGGAGAGTGTTGTTCGTATAGGGTTTGCATTGGCAGCAAAGATTGATGGAGAGTACGTATCTGTCGGGTATGATGCGCGGAGTCACTCTCCTGTACTCTTTGAGTATCTTGTTCGCGGATTAAACGCAGGAGGGAAAAAAGTGCTGGATATGGGGCTTGTACCTACGCCTGTGAACTACTTTACGAACTATCAGGAGTGGGATGGTATTACTCCGTCGGCTTCTGTGATGATTACCGGTTCACACAATCCGAGTGAGTACAACGGTTTTAAAATTACAGTAGATAAAACACCTTTTTTCGGTGAAGATATCTACGCACTTGGACGTGAGTGTGAAGCGATGGAAATGCCAAACGCAGTGGCTCGTGAGGTGATTAAGATAGATGCTCATAAACGTTATGTAGATTATATGGTTGATGCCTTTGCACATCTTAAAGGAATGCCAACGAAAATAGTCTATGATTGTGGAAATGGTGTCGCGGGTGTTGTGCTTCCTGAGATCTTTGAGCGACTTGAGATGGATGCAAAGGGGATTTACATCGAGCCAGATGGAACATTTCCAAATCATCATCCGGATCCGTCAGTGGAGCATAACCTGCAAGATATTAAAAAACTTTTAGAAAAAGAGGGTGACATCGCTTTTGCTTATGACGGTGATGCAGACAGAATTGCGGTACTTACACATAAAAACAATATAAAGGGCGATATGATGGCTCTTCTATATAGTATGAAGATGCAAAATCCGACTGTAATAGGTGAGGTGAAATGCTCACAAGTAATGTATGATGAGCTTGAGCGTCGCGGAGCAAACGCAGTGATGTACAAAACAGGACACTCAAACCTCAAAGTTAAGATGAAAGAGCTTGATGCTGATCTGGCATGTGAAGTGAGTGGGCATGTCTTTTTTAAAAACCGTTACTTTGGATACGATGATGCCATCTATGCAACGTTTAGAATGTTGGAACTGCTTGCTGATGGTATAGATTTGGACGAGGAACTTGCAAAACTGCCAAAAGTTTACTCGACTGAAGAGATAAAGGTCGAGACAACAGAGCAGGAGAAGTTTAAAATCATAGATAAAGTAAAAGAGCTGCTCAAAAATCCTCCTGCAGATTTTCCAACAATCAAGGATATTATAACAGTTGACGGTGTGCGTATCAATTTTGAAAAAGGATGGGGACTCGTACGTGCTAGTAACACGACACCTGTGCTTGTCACACGTTTTGAATCTACTGATGAAAAAGAGGCAAAACACTATGAAAATGCTGTAAATGATTTGATTCGTTTGGCAAAAGAGAGTCTGTAGTCCAAGTAGCCACTTTTTTTTGTTATTATTCCTAAATAAGTTGGGCTTTGATATAATTGTCCAAAAAGCAGTGGTAAGGGAATGGTTTTGATAAAAATTTTATATAAATTACTTTTTTTATTTTTAGTCGTTGCATTTAGCGGATGTAATGAAAACGCATCTAATAAAAAAGTCTCCCTTATGGGAAGAGATACGACGGGGGTTAACCCAAACTCTCTTGCCTATCTCTCCGCAGATAAAAATGAAGAGCGAAAAAACAGGATTGAACTCTCTAAGATAGAAGCAAATGCGAAAGTGGAGATTGCAAAAATCCAATCTCAAAACCAGTTGAGCATAGCAAAAGTAAATGCCAAAACGCAGCAAGAGATAGCAAAGTCAGATTCAGTTACAAAGATAACCACCTCCAAGCTTGATGCAAGTACAAAAAAAGAGAGTATGCAGTATACGGTCTATATTGTAGTAGCAGTAATTATTTTTCTTATTATCGCTTTGATTTTACTCTATCTCAACAGCAAAAAAAATCGAGAACTAAAAAGAAAACTTCAAGAAGAGAAACTTCGCCATGAGCAAATTCTAAAAGAAAAAGAGCATGAGGAGAGAAGACTACATAAAATTCTTGATCTGGCGGCTGCTGGAAAACTTCCTGCTACCATTGAAGAAGAGGTTATCTTGTCTATCTCTGCACCCAAAAACAGACTTATAGACAGTGCCTGATAGATAAATTATAATCATAACTTAATAGTATTATAGGTAGAATTCCCAAAATTTAATTTTAGGAATCATCTAATGATATTTTACCTCTCTCTCTTTTTTGCTTTTTTATATTTTAAAATAGCCCGCGTTTATAAAAAAGAGGAAAAAACAAATATGAACTTTTGGATTCAAAATGTTCTCGTCGCTGTAGCAATCGCTGCTCTGCTTATTTATGGTTTTGTGAATGAAACATGGTATGTGTTAGTGATTGTATCTATCCTCTTCTTCATAGCAACTTCACTTATGGTAAGTGCTGTACAGCTGGGAATCTTTATAGATGGCAAGCCATTTGTCAAGATAAGTCATCTCTATAAAACCCTTGCACTTCTTGGGATGCTCATCTCTTTTGCTGATGTCTATTTATGGGGTATTTAACCGCATTTTGCTATAATTTAACTACTGAATAATAAGGAAAATTTTATGAAAACTCATACACTTTTAATGCCTCTTGATATGCATCTGCATCTTCGTGACGGTGTGATGCTCGAAAATGTTGCTCCTCTTACTGCATATACATACAGTGGAGCGCTCATTATGCCTAACCTCGTTCCTCCTGTTGATACGCTTGATGCTGTAAAAGCATATAGAGAACGCATCATGGCAGCTGTACCGAATGATTATTTTGAACCATATATGACTCTTTTTTATAAGAACTATGACAAAGCATTCTTAGAGAATGTTGTTGATGAAATTACAGCGATTAAGCTCTACCCTGCAGGAATTACAACAAATTCAGAGGGCGGTGTGTCCTCTTTTGATATTGAAGAGATGAGAACGACTCTGGAAGCTATGAGCGCGTTGAATATCCCTCTTTGTGTGCATGGTGAAACAGATGGTTTTGTGATGGACAGAGAAGAGGAGTTTATGAGTATTTATGAGCTCTTGGCACAAAACTTTCCTGATCTGAAGATCGTAATGGAACATATTACTACAAAAGCTGCGGTAGATATGTTGGACAAATATCCAAACCTTTATGCGACAATTACAGTGCACCATCTTCTACTTACTCTTGATGATGTAGTGGGTGGAATGATGATGCCTCATCACTTTTGTAAACCTATTGCAAAACGTCCTGAAGATTTGGATGCACTTTTAAGTGTAGCTCTTGAAGCGCATCCAAAAGTTATGTTCGGTTCCGACTCAGCACCGCATCCACAACATAAAAAAGAGTCATGCGGTTGTGCTGCAGGTGTATTTACTGCTCCGATATCATTGCAGCTTCTTACAGAGATATTTGAGCAGTTTGACAAGCTTGATAACCTTCAGGCATTTGTGAGCGACAATGCACAAAATATTTATGGAATTTGTCCTGAATTCAAAGAAGTGACTTTAGAAAAAAGACCATTTGTTGTACCTGAAAATTATGCCGGTGTCGTTCCAATGTATGCCGGTGAAGTAATAGGGTGGGCCATAGAGAGTGTCGATTAAAATTCTGTTTCTTGAAGATGATTCGCTTTTTGGTGAGACCGTGGTGGATTTACTTGAAGATGAAGGCTATGAGGTGCAGCATTGTCCAAACGGACAGGATGCTCTTGATGCTACTTTTAGAGAGAGTTTTGATCTCTACCTTTTAGATATAAATGTACCGCTCATAGACGGCATCTCTTTGTTAGGTGAGTTACGAGATGCAAAAGATGATACACCTGCCATCTTTTTAACTTCACATACCGACAAGGCAGTGTTAGAGCGAGGGTTTTTAAGTGGTGCGGATGATTTTATAACAAAACCTTTTGACAACAGAGAGTTTCTACTGCGTTTAAATGCTCTTTTAAAGAGAAGTAAACGTAAACAAGCCGAATCTGTAGGTGAATTGTCTCATGATGAAATGCATAAGTGCATACACTATAGGGACGCTTTGCTTGAGCTTTCTAAAAAAGAGTATGAACTGCTTGTCTTGTTGATGAATCATGCAAACTCACCTGTTCCAAAAGAGCTGATTTATGATGAGCTGTGGAGTAGTGCTGAGAGTGGAGGAAGTGACGGAGCAATTCGTGTTTATATAAATAGACTCAAACAGCTTCTCCCAACGATGAAGATAGAAAATATTCGCGGAATTGGATATAAACTTGTTCCGTAATCTTCGCATAAATATTTTTATCTATTATCTCTTAACTGTACTTGGATTTATCTCTGTTGTATATTATTTTGTAGATATTTTGAAGATAGAAAATATCTACCTTTTTGCTTTTATTCTCCTTTGTATCATTATTCTTTCGGGTATTTTCATATCTAAACTTGCAGTCGATCCGCTTTGGGATTATGTACACCATCTGCAGGCTCTCTCAAAAGAGACACTGCATGAACTGAACTTACCCATAAGTACCATAACAACAAACACACAGATGCTAGCAAAAGATATAGAAGATAAAAAAAATCTAAAAAGGATTTCTCGAATTAACAATGCTTGTAATATGTTAAAAGAACGCTATAATGAGCTTGACTATATGATAAAGATGCAGACAGAGCAGGATGTAAAAGAGCTTTTCAGGGTAGATGAGCTATTGCAAAACAGGGTGTTTTTTTTGCAAAAACTCTACCCTCATATCGTATTTCATTCTGAGCTTGTTCCCATGGAACTTTTTGGGGATAAAACAGGTCTTAGCAAAGTGATTGACAACTTGATTGATAATGCTGTAAAATACTCAGGGAATTCAACAGATATTGAGATTAGATTAGAAAATAAAACACTATCCGTTCAAGATTACGGGGTGGGGATGGATGAGGTGGAACTCGTGCATATTTTTGATAAATATTACCAGACAAATAAAGATATGCAAGGTTTTGGGATAGGGCTTAGCCTTGTCAAAAGATTTTGTGACAAAAATGCAATTGAGCTAAACTTTGAATCATCTAAAAATATTGGAACGACAGTAAAATTGAAATTTAAATAGGATTAATAATGCAGACAGACGGATTTTTACAATATGCAGAAAATGCACTCGATTATGGAATAATGGGTATTTTGATACTAATGAGTGTTGTGACATTGTGGCTTTTTATTGAACGTATGATGTTTTATAAAAGCGTACATATTGAAGATTATGAATATAGAGACAATCTCGAACTTGACCTGACTGATAATATCAATATTATCAGTGCCATTGGTTCCAATGCTCCTTATGTGGGTCTGCTTGGAACAGTTGTAGGAATTATGATCACTTTTTACTCCATGGGTGATATTGGTGCTGTTGATGCTAAGAAAATCATGGTAGGTTTGGCACTTGCACTAAAAGCAACGGCGATGGGGCTTGTTGTTGCTATGCCAGCTATTGTTGCGTATACAATTGCTCTTCGTAAAGTGGAGAGGTTACTTACAAAATTTGATGTGGCGAACGAAGCAAAGAGTAAGTAATGTCAAAATGTAAAAAAACCAATTTTAAAAAGTTTGACCAGATAAATGTAATCCCATTTATTGATATTATGCTTGTACTGCTTGTTATGGTGTTGACCACTGCTACTTTTATCAAGCAGGGTGTAATTCCTGTAAATCTGCCACAGGCAAAAGCGACCGATAAGCAAGATATAAAAAAAGAGGTAACCGTTTATGTAAACGCAAAGGGAGAGCTTTTTTTTGAAAAAGAAAAAGTAGATTTAAAAGGTCTTGAAGCAAAACTCTCAACTGTAGCAAAAACACAAACAGTCGTGCTTAGAAGTGATAAAGCATCAAAATTTCAAGATTTTGTCAGTGTGATGGATATCCTTAAAAAATTGGGGCATGAACAACTCTATATTGTTACGAAAGAGTAGTTTAGAGATATGCTTTTAGTAGGCTTTCTCTAAAAGTTTAAACTTCCTCTTCTGCATAGATTCTACTTTTTCTTGCCTGTGTTCTGAACGAGTTGGAAGGGAACTGTTGATGTCAAAAGATTTTTTCTCTATCTTTTTTGTATCATCAGTATAAAGTGTGCTGGCAGCAAAAAAGAGAATCATAATAACCACTACACTCGCATATAGTAAAATATAGTTTTTTATATGTCCTGTTTCAAATGGATTTTCAATCTTCATCTATAAAGTAACACTCATATTCTTCACTTGTTCATTTAGCATAGTGAGCTTCTCTATTTTTGCAAGAAGTTCTTTGTCTAAAAGAAGTCGTGAATTATTTTGTGTGAGTGCGATAAGGGTTTCATAAGAGCTAAAATCTACTTTTTTGTTTTTCAAAGACTCTTGTGCGATGAATGAGACAATATCACTCTCTTTGAGTATTTTTAGAGATGCTAAAATGTTTTGTACCATTATTTCATTTGCTGAAATATTCTCTTGTAGACTTTTTTCTACTTTACTCATTGCAACATGATGCTCAAGACCACGGTCACAGAGTTTTTTGGCAGATTTGCATACAAGACTTGTTGTCTCTTTTGTATTTGTTATTTTAAGTGTATATGGAAGAGTAACGACTGCACCAAACGCAATGTTACTGATAAAAACGGTAATAAAGAGTATTTTGCTATTCATGAAATCTCCTTTGCATTATACTAGTGTAGTCATATTTGGCAAATCAATTATAAATCAGCTCTGTTTTTACAAAGATTATAGCCATATTCAATGAG
>CAZCMR010000071.1:0-7324 GCA_964499805.1 uncultured Sulfurimonas sp. | reverse complement strand
GCTACATTGTTTAATGCTCTGCTGAGATTATCCAAGAGCATTCCTCTACCGTCATCTGAGGGCGCTTCTTCTTCTAAATTTGTTGGTTTATTTTGAGTTCTATCTTCTGTATCACGAACTGCTGTGCTAAGAGTCTCTTTATCTATTGTAATTGTTTCAAAACTAGAGACTAAATCACTGTCTAAACTATCACTATGTTCTATACCGGCTGCTGTTTCTATCTCATCAACAGCATTCTCTGTAGTTGCACTATCTTGCAATAGTGCTTGAAGTGACTCCTCTTCTGTTACAGTTTCATCTGCAGCAAATTCCACATCACCAAGAGAAGCATCAAATAACTGTTGCTGGTTCCCTAAAACAACAACATCACTGCCGTCATTCATAGTCAATAGCAGGCTGTTTATAGGAGTGTTTGTATCGGCTCCAACAACAATTTCACCCTCATATATCTTGTCACCATCAGATAGTTCACGAAGTGAGCCATCCTCCGCTTTAGCATAAAATTTTCCGTCAATATCTCTTACAGTAGCTATCTGATTTGGCATAACAAACTCCTAATTTATATATAATTGGAGTAATTGTATGGAAATTAAAAATTATTTCCTATTGTACCTGAGTACAATGCTTAGTTTTTTACATTTCTATGAGCCAAAGAGAGGGGATAGTTTCTCTCTTTGCAAAGTTGCTCCGCATAGTATGAGATAGCTTCTTCATCAAGCTTTTGTAAATGAAAAAAATCTCTCTTTTGTTTATACGGAGCTTTTAAAAAGTTTAATTTTACAAGTTGTTTTACGATATCGTCCGCCATACTCAAAACAGAAGAGGCTTTTACAATCTCACATCTTGCATACCTATCACCTGAGAAAGAGACATCTGAAGCACGCAGGCTGGCATCTTCTCCGGGAATTTGCTGAGCACCGTAGAGCGGTTTTGAAGCAACTTTGCTTTTTTCAAATCGTGGTATAAACCTGGCAACATGCTCTATTGCACGTTCACTTCTCTCTTTTATATCTGAGAATTTCCATGATTTATCAATCTTTTGAATAAATTTCTTATCGAGTTGTGGCTGAGAACTTTGCGCAGGAGTTTTTACAAGTCCATCCTCAAAGAGTGTTATGGTATTTGTCATTCCATGAAGTTGAAAATAACCATCAGGATAAGGAGTGAACTGTGCCATACCTTGCGGTGTTCCACGCTTTCCATGAAAAATCACCTCCGGCCAGAGCGTATCGCACCCCTCCCACTGAGTAACATAAGCAGCTTTAAATTCTACAAGCCGCTCACGTTTTACACCGAGCATATCATCAATCTCTCCACTTTTAAAACCTGCTGCGTTTATAAGAAAATCAAACTTTTGCGTTTGTCTCTCTCCATCTCTTTCATATCTAAGTTCAAAACTGTTTTTTATTTTATGAATATCCACAATCTGCGTTTGCGTAAGTATATTGACATTGGGAATCTTCTCAAGTGCCAAAGAGAGTGAAGCGGCTATACGAAAAATATTGAGTCCATACTCCTGAACCATCACAAGTGGAAACTTTACTTTATCCAAATCTATATTTTTTGCAACCGGAATCATCCATTCAGAAAGTGTTTTAGGCCTTTTAAGTGGTGTTTTCTCTTTAAGCGCTTCTACCTCTTCTTTTGAAAATGTTTGAAAATAGTCTGAAACCTCTCCGAGAACTTTGTTCGTACTGTCACTCTTAATGAGCTTTTCATACTCATTTTGTAACAGATGCAGACGATGACATAAATCCTGTGGTTTCCCCTCATCATCAAGCGGAACAGCAATAACAGTCGGTCTGTAATCCACAGCAAAAGGCAAGAAACGCAGCAAATCAACGGAGTGTTTTAGGAGTGTCACACACTGCTCATCCGAAATCTCTCGGTAGAGATTTCCTCCCGCATGAAGATGACAGATAGGAGGGCCGTTCACAAGACTTTTCCCTTTTTCAAACAGCGTAACATCCAAGCCCATTTCACTGAGATAAAGCCCTATGGAAGAGCCTGCAACACCACCACCGATTATCGCGATTTTTTTATCCATTTATAAAAAACTCTCTAAAATATCTGCAAAATCATTTACTATAACATCAGGCTCATACAAAGAGATATCTTCTCCATAATTGTAACCGTAACTTACCGCAATACTCTGCATATCCGCTGCGTTTGCCGCTAAAATATCGTTTTTAGAATCCCCTACCATAACTGCTCGCTCTACACTCGTCCCCATCTCTTTGCACACATGCAAAAGAGGTGCCGGATGCGGTTTTTTCTGCTCAAGTGTATCGCCACCCAAATAGAGTGAAAAAAAGGTTTCCAACTCTAAAGTGCTAAGAATCGGCTCGACAAAAACATAGGGCTTATTTGTCACAATAGCCATCTTGCAGCCCTTCTCTTTCAATGCTTGTAACGTAGTGTGAACATTTGGATAGACTTGCGTTTTTACACAGACATTCTCTTTATAAGCAGCTAAAAATATCTTAAGAGCTTTTTGAAAAAATATCTCGTCAATATTTTTATCTATCTCTACATTTGCACTTAAAGCACGTTTAACAAGTATTTGCGCACCATTTCCAACCCAGGAACGCACTAATTTCTCTTCAAACACCTTTCGTTTAAGAGCACTCTGCATCTGATTTACCGCTGTTACAAGATCTGGGACACTGTCAATCAATGTACCGTCCAAATCAAATATTATCAGCTCTTTTTCATCAAGTTTCACAAGATACCTTCAGCATAAAAATAGCAATAATTATAACATAAAGGGATAAAGAGATTTTTAGAAGAAACCCCAATAAAAGAGAGTTAAGCAGGTTTAAAAAAAGTGAAAAACATCTGTCAGATAATAAAAAAAAACAAAGAATATGAATTTATAATTTAAGTGTTCTTTTAAAAGCTGAAAGGTATAATGTCAATATATAAATAAAAGGCTGTTGAGAGCATTATGATATCTACTATTTTTACAAGACAGAGTGTTACAGATGAATCATTGCAATCCTTAAAAGCAGATATTTTAAAAGGAGTCGGAGAGTGTGACTTTTTGCTCTTTACTATCTCCCCGGATATAGAGATGGAATTTATCTCAAAAACTATAAAAAATATTTTTCAAACAGATGACTTTGTAGTTTACCATGCTATAGAACACTTTTACAATACGCAAATAATTAAAAACGCTCTCAGTGTTTGTTGCTTTGAGTTTGAGAAAAAAGCAGCTATAGAGACATTTTATATTGAAGATATTCAGACGAAATCAGCACTAGATAAGACAATTAATTATTTTAATGACAATCAAGATAAATTTCACATCATCATAGCTGGTTTATGCAATGGTAAGATTGGTAATGTCATCGAACAAATATCGGAAAATTTAAACTACTCTCCAATGGACAACATAGTGGGAGGTGTCTCTTCCGGGATAATGATAGAAGATGAAATGCATACTTATCAGTATATTGACAATAGAGTAATAAAAAATGGATTTGTCATCTTATCTTTTAAAGGTGTAGATGCAGAGATAGATATCTCACTCGGTTTTCAACCATATGGCATTACCTATGAAGTCACAAAAGCAGATGGCAAAAAACTCTACACCGTTGATGATGGTAAAAGCTTTGCGTACATAGCAAAAAAAATGTTGTGTAACACAACACAAGAGCTAGATGTTAGAAATCTATGGTATTGTCCACTAAGTATTTTAACGAGTGAAGATGGCTATACATCGACGCTAAGAACGATTGAAAATATTACAAATAGTTATGTAGAGTTTTTTGCACCTATAAAAAAAGGGGAGCATTTCAAACTCTCTTTTGCTACTCCTGAGGATCTGATACAGAGTGACAAAAAAATTGCGAAAAGACTTATAAAAAAATTAAAAGAGCCGGAACTCTCGTTCAATTTTTCATGTATCGCCCGTCAATATGTACTTGAGGATATGCAACATAAAGAGATAGAAACTTATGTAGAAAATTTCCAAACAAATCTTTTTGGATTTTTTACTTTTGGAGAAATTGGTCCAGATAAGCTCTATAAAAAATTGAAGTTTTACAATGAAACTTCATTAGTTGTTGTAATGAGAGAACAATGAGAGAAAAAATTAAAATTAAAATTTTGCAAAATATGCTTGAAGAAGTTACTAAGAAATATGACTATTTTATATCTCAGCAAAATGAGAAGATGAGAGTAACTTTTGAAATGGCAACAAAAGATAAACTCACGGGTTTGTATAACAGACAATATCTTGAAGAGTATTCCGCACAGGCATTGGGAAGGGTCAAACGCCACAATACCGTACTTATCTCTATCTTTATTGATTTGGATAACTTTAAATATGTAAATGACTATTTTGGGCATCTAGAAGGTGATAGAGTCCTCAAAAAAGTGGCTGAAATCTTTAAACAAACATTCCGTGATTATGACATCATAATCCGATATGGTGGCGATGAGTTTATAGTTCTTGTCGAAGATAAACAATATAGTCAAGAAAGTATAAAAACACTCATGGAACTCTTTGTAAAACGGATTGAAGATTCACTTGCAAAATTTAAAATCTCAGCCTCATATGGTTATGCTGTTGCACCATATGATACACTAAACATGGAAAAACTTATAGAGATAGCAGATGAGAGAATGTATCTTCAAAAGCAAGAAAAAAAATGTAAGCATTGTTAAGTTTGATTGTAGTAAAATCATCTCATTATGACCGAACAAGATAAACAATTACTCAAACAAAACATAGAAACTGAAATATCTTCCCTTGAAGTTGAAATAAATAAGCTCCAAACAAAACTCAAACCTATCAAAAAAGATTGTTCACTTGACAATGTTGCACACCAAACACTCAAACAAGAGCAAAATGTTAATATCCAACGCTATGAAGAAGCAAAAAAAAGGCTCAACAGACTCAAACATGCTTATCTCAATGTTAATTCAAAAGAGTACGGAATATGTAAAGAGTGCGAAGATGAAATAATACTCGAACGTTTAAAACTTGTACCGGAGTCACAGTACTGCGTTTCATGTATGAATGAATTAGGATTATAAGATATAGGGGATAAATCTTCAAGTGGTGGACGAGGAGAGATTCGAACTCTCGGTACAGTTACCCATACGCATCCTTAGCAGGGATGTGGTTTCAGCCACTCACCCACTCGTCCATTTGAAGAGCGATATTATAATGAGAGTTAGATAATATGTAGCTTAAATTTGTGCTAAAATTTTCGCTACGACCTCTGAAGGATTTTGAGCCTGATATATAGGACGTCCAACAACGATAAAATCTACCTTTTGCTCTTTTGCAAATGCCACATCCGCTACACGTTTTTGATCTCCTGCATCTTCACCAAAAGGGCGAATTCCCGGTGTCAATGTCATAAACGCATCATTGGTGATTTTTTTAATGGATGCTGACTCATAAGCAGAACATACTACACCGTCAAGTCCACTCTCCTGAGCATCTTTTGCAAACTGGTCTGCTTTTGTTGCAATATCTTTTTCATATACTGCCCTAAATTCATCTTCACTAAAAGAAGTAAGAGCAGTTACAGCTAAAACAAGTGGACGCTTTTCATACTTCTCAAGACGTTGCATTACAGTTTGCATCGCACGTTTTCCTGCACTTGCATGAACATTAAACATATCAACACCAAGTCCCATGATAGACTCAGCAGCATCTGCCATTGTATTTGGAATGTCATAAAGCTTTAAATCTAAAAATATTTTAAAATCAGGGTTAATTTGTTTGATGGCTTTCAAAAAATCTTCACCATCACGAATGTAGGTACGTAGTCCGACTTTAAGCCAAACATTATGATCTTTAATTTTTTTTATAAGAGCTAAGTTCTCTTCTTTTGTAGATAAATCAAGGGCAACACATAATTCCATAAGTATCTCTTTTTAGTAATTTAATTATCGAATTATAGCATTTTTAGCGATATATTCTTCTTCTTGGATATCTTCTACCATAATTTCTATATGGCATTGTGTTATAGTATCTTTGTTTGTCATCACCTGAATCTTTCAATATAATTACAGGATCCAAACTATTTTTCTTATTTATTGTTTTGTTTGATACAGCAGATCCATCTTTATTTGTTGCTGTTAGAGTGATTGGACCTCGATTATACTCATCTTTTGTCACCACGACTTTACCTGTTGTATCTACTTTTCCAAAAAAAGTCATCATTACATCTGAAGCATTAACTGTTTCCCATGATATTTCATAAAATGCAGCATTGTTTTTTACAATACTTACTGCCTTAAAAACAATAATTTCAGGTTTGTTACTCTCATTGAGATTTACCTTAGGAAGCTCATAGCTGTATAACGAGCTTACAAGTATAAGTAAAAAACTTATACTCGCAAGTAGTTTGTGTGGTTTTGAGTTATTCTTCAAATTATTTAGACTTAACCATTGTTTCAATTTTTGCAACGATAGAAGGATCCTCAAGAGTTGAAATATCTTGAGTAATTGCTTCACCTTTAGCGATTGAGCGTAAAATACGACGCATAATTTTTCCTGAACGTGTTTTTGGCAGTCCCGGAGCAAAGACGATATCATCACATAAAGCGATATTTCCTATCTCTTTTTTGATAACATTATTGATAGCTTTTACCTCTTCAACCTCATCTGCCACACCATCATCAGATTTTAAAACGACATAAGCAAAGATTCCTTCACCTTTTATCTCATGTGGTTTACCGACAACTGCAACCTCAGCAACATTTGGATGTTTTTTAATGGCAGCTTCAACCTCAGCAGTACCCATTCTGTGTCCACTTACATTGATAACATCATCAGTTCTACCTGTAATTGTAATGTAACCATCTTCATCATACATAGCACCATCACCTGTAAAATAAACCGGTTTGCCATCTTTTTTTACATCACCAAAATATGATTTGATAAATCTCTCTTCATCGCCCCAAACACCACGAATCATTGATGGCCAAGGGCGTGTTACACACATGTAACCTGTCTCACCAGCTTCTACTCTCTCACCTGTTGCAGGATCAAGTATCTCACCCATAATTCCAGGTAATGAGAGTGTTGCACATGCAGGCTTAATTGGTGTAGCACCAGGAAGTGGTGAAACTATGTGTCCACCAGTTTCAGTTTGCCAGTATGTATCAACAATAGCACATTTGCTATCACCTACCTCTTCATAGTACCATTTCCATGCAGGTGGATCGATCGGTTCGCCAACAGTTCCAAGTACTTTTAATGAACTCAAGTCATATTTTTTAGGTTCATCTTCACCCATTTTATGTAGAACTCTAATGGCAGTAGGTGCTGTATAGAATTGATTGATCTTATACTCTTCTA
>CAZCMR010000070.1:0-7331 GCA_964499805.1 uncultured Sulfurimonas sp. | reverse complement strand
CGTTTCTTGAACAACCTGCTTCAAATGGAGGCATACCTACTTCGATACCACCTGTGTACATTTCAGAGTTAAATGAGTTCGTAAAACCCCATCCATCAGAAGCACCTTTACCGGCATCACTTAAATCTTGCATATATGGAGGCAATTCAAGTACGAAAGATTTCTTCTCGTTGATACGCCCTTTTGTATTATTGAACTTCCAAAAAGTTATACCACCACGGTATGTCTCTTTATACTCTTCAATTGGATGATAGTTGTTATCAAACGGTGCAGCATACTGAGAAGCTTCTAGAATATACTCAGAATTTGGTGTAAAGAAAGCCCCACCATGATCTGATTTAAAAACAGGATTAACAACGATCTGTTTTGTCTCAAAGTCATTTAGATCAAGAATAGCAATACGTGGATTGGCTTTATCATTAATTGCTAACCATTTACCATCATAAACACCATTTGTTTCGGAAAGTCCCGGGTGATGAGTATCTCCCCAATTGATCTCACGACCACGAATATTCCCTTGTCGTAAAACTTTTTTACTCTCTTCATCATAACCATATCCTTGCCATGGTTCCGGAGTAAATACACCTATATATTTTAAGATTTTCATACTAGGAACACCATAGACCATCATTTGTCCAGATTGTCCGCCAGAACTAAATATCATAAATTCATCTCTGCCACCACTTGGTGTATAAGTTTTTGCAGCATGAATTACATCATTTTCTGTAAGTCCCCTTGCTTTCATCACTTTTTCAAGCTCTCCCCCACTTGCAGATACCATTGTAGCTGCTAAAGAAGTCCCCAAAAGAAGTGAAGTTAGCTTGCTTATTCTTGTAGCCATCTTACTCTCCTTTATTTTTCATTTTGGAAAATAATCCCAAATGATAGAAGAATAATAATATATATTGAAGTACAATAATTTGACTTAAGTCAAATTGTTAAATTAATTTTATTTTTTAAAGTTTTCTAGATTTTTCTTTAAATTTTGTAGTTTTTGCGCTGTATTACTTAACTCTTCTAGGGCTTCTATCATTATATTTTCTTTCTTGACAAGTTCTTTATCTAAGCTACTATCACGATCCATGACCGTAATTAATTCCAATAAATCTTCTATGTTTTTCTCTATCTGTTCTAAAGAGTTTGTTGTATTTTGCATCGACTGCACCGATAAGTCTATAGAGTCATTTATCTGTTTAATTAAAAAATTAAAATCAGCAGAAGCTTCTGAAACGGCATCAAGACTAGGCCCTAACTCTATTGGTCTCACACCCTTCACAGTTGATTTTTGTATAATATTTTTTGAGGTATGTAAAAATTTCTGCATAAAAAGCATCAAATCTTTTAATTGTGTAAAAAGATAAAGCAACAGCAACAAGAGAGTAATAAACAAAGATATCTGTATAAGTTTATTTCTCTCTTTTATCTCATTAAAATAATCTTTATGCACCTCAATCAGTTTATTAAACTCTACAACTAACTTTAAATTTTTCTTATATATCTCATTTACAATTTTTTCTAATATTATTGTTGCATATGGATTACTAATTTTACTCTTATCTCGAAATTTTTGAACCAACAGATAAAAATCATTCCATAACAACACTATTTTCTCTGTCTCTTTTTTGATTTCATCTGCTTGAATATAATCTAAGCTTCTATTTCTATTATTCATATTATTTATAAATAATTTAATAGAATCATTAAGCTGCTTTGTAGAAGCATTTTTATTTTTATATATATAAAAAATGTTTTTAGATATCTCTTGTGTAAAAGCTTTTTGTTCGTTGATAGTCTTAAGAAAATTTAAGTTACTGCTGTCTTGTGAAGAAATATACTTGGAAAAAAATGCAAGAGTAATAAAAACAATTAATATCAGAGCACCAACAAACTTTATCTTATTCATCTATTTTATCCTTATACACTTCTTGCAATGCTTTTTTGTCTAAGACTTCAACCTTTCCATGTATTATATCAATAGTTTTATTTCGCTTGAGTCTATTAAGCACACGAGAAAGTGTTGCTGGCTGTATATGAAGCATTGTAGAGATATCGTGACGTTTAAGTTTGTTAAACATTTGTAAATCATCATGTATCATTAAACTCACTTTTGAAACAGCATCAAAAATAAATTCTCTATTAATTAAAGATTGTAACTGCAGTGATCTATTTAAAATTTCTCTGCTCAAAGCTTTACATAAAATATTATTATCTAAAAAATATTTTTTAAATTTCTTATATTTTATACTCAAAACTTGAGAATCTTCAATAAGCTCAATATTTGAAAAAGTTTGGAAAGAGCAAGTGTCAAGATTTGAAATTTCTGAAATCATAGAGTTTGCATAAATATAATACAAAAATACTTCATTATCATATTTATCTATTTTATAACTTCTAGCTAAACCTGATACTAAAAAAAGCAGTTCATCGCTTTGAGAGTGTTCATAAGAGTAGATATAACCTTTTGCATAGTGATGTATTGTTGTAATGGAAGATAAAGTATTAATCTCATCTTCATTTAAAGTAGAAAAAAACTTTTGAGATTTAATAACATCAGTAAGGGACACAGTCTATCTACCTAATGGCAGGATAGTTACATTTATCTTTTGTCACATCAAATCTAAATAGTAATTTTTTACTTTTTGCACTTATATAAAGATAAGAAATATTTATACCGGCTTGTAAAAATCTTTTTGAAGATTGACATAGACCGCTTGTAATAGCTTTTTGCATCCTACTGTGATCTTGCTCACGTATTTCTCTATCACTTTTTTTCTCATCATTTATGAAAAATCTGTAAACAAGAGTTGCATTATTATTTTTAATGCTTTGCAGTGTTGTATATTTGTCAATTTTTGCAGGAAGATTTTTGGAGATCTCTTTTGCAGCCAAAGTAGCTATCTCCATATTTTGTTCTCTCATCTTTTCTTGTGATACATCTTGGTATTTTACCGGCATATCTTGAGCCAAAAGATTTTGAACACAAATACTCAGCAGTGCATATGTTAATAAGAAAATTTTCATTAAGAACCCTCTGTTTTTGAAAACATTATACACCACCGATAAATACCAAAAGATGATATTTATCAATAATTACTTTTTAGGTACCACGTACATATTATAATAACGACCTTCAAATTTTGGCGGTTTCTCCATTGTAGCAATATCTTCCACCATCGGCCAAACTTGTTCAAGTACTTCACGTGCAGCTTCAGGATGTGCCATCTCACGACCACGTAAAAATACTCTAAATTTCACATGAAAACCTTTTTCTAAAAATTCTCTTGCATGTTTTACTTTGTATGCAATATCATTTTCTGCAATTTTCACAGAAAGTTTTATCTCTTTTACAACAATTTTGACTTGATTTTTACGCTGTTCTTTGAGTTTTTTCTCTTCTTGGTATTTAAACTTACCATAATCCATAATCTTAGCAACAGGTGGTTTTGCATTTGGTGCAATCAGAACTAAATCTAATCCCAACTCATTTGCTTTTGTCATAGCCTCATCAGTAGAGACAATCCCTAGAGACTCTCCACCATCTACATTACATCTTAATTCAGGAACACGGATGTCATCATTCATGATAACGCGGTCTTTGTTTTTACTCAAAAATTTACCTCATTTATTTTAGTTTGGATAAGCTTCAAGAAATCTTCTTGGCTTAAGTTATACTGCTCTCTAGTACGTCTATCACGAACAGCTACAGTTTTATTTTTTATCTCTTCATCACCAACGACAACTATCATCGGTACACGAGTTTTCTCTGCAGTTCTGATTCTTTTGTTTAATGAATCATTCTTCGCATAAATTTCACTATCGGCATTAATATCGATAAGTTTATCTGATAAAAGCTTAGCATATTCTTTATGACTCTCTGCAACAGGAACGATTGCAACCTGAGTCGGTGCAACAAACATTGGAAATTCTCCTGCATAATGCTCTGTCAAAATCCCTATAAAACGCTCAAAAGAGCCTAAAATAGCACGATGAATCATTACCGGTTGGATCTTATCATTATCTTCACCGTTATATTCAAGTTTAAAACGTTCAGGAAGATTAAAATCTAACTGAATTGTTCCACACTGCCACTCACGACCAATGGCATCAGTGATTTTAATGTCGATTTTAGGACCATAAAAAGCCCCGCCACCCTCGTCTATCTCATATACAAGTTCATTTTTGTCCATTGCATTTTTCAGAGCCTGTGTAGAAATTTCCCACACTTTGTCATCACCGACAGCTTTTTCCGGTTTTGTACTTATCATCATTTTATAGTCAAAATCAAAAGTTGTCATAATTTTATCTACAAAATCAACAACCTCAATGATCTGTTCTTCAATCTGATCAGCACGACAGAAAATATGTGCATCATCTTGTGTGAACTCTCTTACACGAAAAAGTCCATGAAGTGCCCCTGTCATCTCATGACGATGCACAACACCATACTCAAAATACTTAATCGGAAGATCACGGTATGAGTGAAGCTCATCTTCATATACTTTAATATGCCCGACACAGTTCATCGGTTTTACACCGAATTCGATATCATCAATCTTAGTGAAGTACATATTTTCACCATAGTTTTGATAGTGCCCTGATGTCATCCAAAGATCTGAACGCAGCATCTCAGGTCCACGAACAGGCTCATAGCCACGTTTTCTATGTGCTTTAAAAAGAAGTGACTCTAAACGGGCACGAAGACGTCCACCCGCAGGAAGCCAGATAGGAAAACCAGCACCTACCTCTTCACGGAAAGTAAAAAGCTTCATCTCATTTCCAAGCTTACGGTGATCACGTTTTTCAGCTTCTGCAAGCATATCCATGTGTGCTTTAAGTGCCTCTTTTGTTGCAAACGCAATACCATAAATACGTGTCAACATCTCATTTTTAGAGTCACCACCAAGATAAGCACCTGCAATTTTAGTCAGTTTAAAATAACGAATAAGCCCAATATTTGGCAAGTGCGGTCCACGACAAAGATCTTCAAATTCACCTTGCTTATAGATAGTTACTCTATCAGATGGAATACGTTTCATCACTTCAAGTTTCAAATGATCATTTGCAAACTTCTCTTTAGCTTCATCCATAGAAATTTCGTACTTTTCTATAGGATATTTTTTCTTTGCAAATGAGAGCATCTGCTTCTCTATCTTTTTCAAATCTCCAGCACCTATTTCGGCAGAAGTTTTAAAATCATAATAAAATCCCTCTTTTACAACAGGCCCTACATAAAACTCTGCATCTGGATAGAGTGATTTGATAGCCTGTGCCATCAAGTGTGCAGTAGAGTGGCGAAGTACTTCTAATGCTTCAGGAGAGTTATCTAGATGAATCTGTTCTCCCTCAAACCCCAGCTCTTTTGCTGTTTGTGTATCAATAATCTCACCATCTTTTTTTATAGCAATTTCATTCAAAATATCTATTCCTTCGATTATAATTCTGTTTTAAGTACAGCACCGTTAGATGCATTTGAAACAAGAAGTTGGTAGCGTTTAAGCCACTTTGATTTCACTTCATTTTTATACGGCTTGTAGTGATCTTTTCTTCTTGCAAGCTCTTCACCGTCAACATTTAACTGTAAAATATGCTTATCAACATCAAGTTCAATCTCATCACCATCTTCAATTAATGCAATAAGTCCACCCTCGGCAGCTTCAGGAGAGACATGCCCGATCGAAGCACCTTTTGTTGCACCAGAAAAACGTCCATCAGTAATAAGCGCAACACTCTCACCAAGTCCCATTCCTTGAATAAGTGCCGTAGGAGCAAGCATCTCTTGCATTCCCGGTCCACCTTTGGGGCCCTCGTAGCGAATAACAACAATATTCCCCGGTTTTACTTTATGTGCCATAATTCCCGCAATTGCTTCTGGTTGAGAGTTAAAACAGATAGCAGTCCCTTTAAAATGACGCATACTGTCTACAATTCCCGCAGCTTTAATAACAGCACCCTCGGTTGCCAGGTTTCCAAAAAGAATAGAGAGCCCGCCAACAGGAGAGTAGGCATTCTCATTTGTATGGATAATCTCAGTGTTAAGAATTTTTGCATCTTTGATACGTTCACCTAAAGTTTCACCCGTAATTGTCAAAGCATCAAGATTTAAAATATCTCCTCTGCGTGATACTTCATGCATCACTGCGTTTACTCCACCCGCATCATCTATATCTTTCATATGAACAGTTGTTAATGACGGAGATATTTTAGCAATATGCGATACTTTTTCTGCAATAGCATTGATATTTTCAATATGAAAATCAACATCTGCCTCTTTTGCAATTGCAAGCATATGGAGTACTGTATTTGAACTTCCACCCATTGCCATGTCAACAACAAATGCATTATGTACTGCTTTTTCATTCAAAATATTTTTGAAGTTGTACTTCTCATTATTCTCCATTTTAGCAAGCTCAACAATTCTTTTTGCCGCTTTTTTTACCATCTCAATACGCTCAGGTGTCATCGCAAGTACAGTACCGTTTCCAGGCAGTGCAATTCCCATCGCTTCACAAAGTGTATTCATAGAGTTTGCCGTAAACATTCCTGAACAACTTCCTCCTGAAGGACATGCTTCACACTCTATCTCATGCAGCTCCTCTGCTGTCATCTTGCCATCATTAAACTCTCCAACAGCTTCAAACGCAGTAGAAAGATCAATAGGCGTACCATCTTTTTTATGCCCTGCCGGCATCGGTCCACCTGATACAAAAATAGTAGGAACATTTACACGGAGTGAACCCATAATCATTCCCGGAACAATTTTGTCACAGTTAGGGATACAGATCATCGCATCAAGCTTATGAGCATTCATAACCGTTTCAATAGAGTCTGCAATAATCTCACGTGAAGGAAGTGAATAGAGCATACCGTCATGACCCATTGCAATTCCGTCATCAACACCAATCGTATTAAATACAAATGGAACTCCACCAGCTTCACGAATAGCCTCTTTTACTATCTCTCCATATTCATGTAAGAAAAAATGTCCAGGAATAATATCGATATAAGAGTTTGCAATTCCGATAAATGGTTTGTCAAAATCTTCATCTTTCAGACCCGTTGCACGTAGTAATGAACGGTGTGGTGCTTTATCAAAGCCCTTTTTGATTATGTCACTTCTCATAAATATCCTTAATCTTGTTTCATAAAATGAGGTAATACTGTCATTAATTATGGTAATTTTGATGGAATTATAGCACTTTTTTACTCTTTTTTTGCAAAAACTCTTTACAAAGGGAAAATAAATCGCTATAATTCCGGCTCACTTACAAAATGTGAGTAAAAATTGCGGGAATAGCTCAGTGGTAGAGCACAACCTTGCCAAGGTTGGGGTC
>CAZCMR010000069.1:0-7633 GCA_964499805.1 uncultured Sulfurimonas sp. | reverse complement strand
CCCCCGAATAGTGGCACCAAAAGCCACGGCCTTACCGCTTGGCGATACCCCAATATTTGAAAGTTATGATTTGGTTGCGGAAGCTGGATTTGAACCAGCGACCTTCGGGTTATGAGCCCGACGAGCTACCGAACTGCTCTATTCCGCGGTGTTTAAACACTTTCACTCTGTGTTTGTGAGCGAAATTATAGACAAAATCTTTTTCAATGTCAAGAGTTTTTTGAAAAAAAGTGAAATTTCTTTTTTGACCTCTTTTTAATGAAGATTTTTATATAATAAAAACAATAAAAATATAACACTATAAAGAGAATTAAATGAAACCAATAGATAGAGTTTTACAAGCAATAGAAGATATTAAAAAAGGGAAGATGGTCATCATGATAGATGATGAAGACAGAGAAAATGAAGGTGACCTGGTCTATGCTGCTGCGTTTTCTACACCTGAACATGTAAACTTTATGGCAACGCATGCCAGAGGTCTTATCTGTGTGGCACTTTCACGTTCCATAGCAAATAGACTTGAGCTAAATCCTATGGTGAGTTCGAACACATCTTCTTATGAGACTGCGTTTACGGTTTCTGTTGATGCTAAAAGTGCACTCACTGGTATCTCGGCAAAAGAGAGAGATGATACCATCAAGATACTTGCAAATCCTATCTCAAACGCAGATGAACTTGTAAAGCCGGGACATATCTTTCCTCTTATCGCAAAAGAGGGTGGAACACTGGTACGTACAGGACATACTGAAGGTTCTGTAGATCTGTGCCGTTTGGCAGGTTTGAGTGAAGCGGGTGTTATTTGTGAGATCATAAAAGATGACGGAGAGATGGCTCGTCGTGATGATCTGGATCTTTTTGCTCAAAAACATGACCTGCATACGGTCTTTATCTCCGATATAGTGGAGTATCGTCTGGCAAATGAGAGACTTGTAAAAGAGGTGGATGTGTCAGAGATAGAGTTTTTCGGTGTAAAGGTCAGTCGCTACATCTTTGAAGATCATGACGGCATAGAGCATACTGCGATTTTATTTTACAGTGCAGGAGAAGTTGCAAATGTGAGAGTTCACAATGTCATTCCTGATTGTGAACTGCTTTTAAATCAAGATAAGTACAACAATCTTATCAACTCCATAGAGTACCTCAAACAAAACAGTGGCCTTTTACTTTTTCTCAATAAGGCAAATCACCAAGATAACGCAGCGATGAAAGAGTTTGGAATCGGAGCACAGATTATCAAGTCATTTGGGGTTTCAAAGATGAATCTTATTACATCCATGAAAAAGACAGAATTTATAGGATTGAGTGGTTTCGGTTTAGAAGTAAATGACATTATAGATATATAAAAGAGAGAGTATGAGAGATTTTTTTAAAAGAGTTGAAGATGACGGAAGTGAGATATATATAGAGTGTGATATAAGTGCTTATGGTTACAGTGAACGCTATAGTTGGCTCTTTAGTGTGTTTATTAAATTTGATGCAGATAAAAATTCAAAAGATAACTTTGAAGAATTTTTAGAGACGAAAGAGGCTCTTATCATTGCAATAGAACATGAAGGAAGTGCAAAGTATGTCGGAAGCAGAATTGTAGATGGTTGGAATGAACTCTACTTTTATGCGGAGGATTCTAAGGCATTAAATGCAATCGTTTCTAAAATGTTAAGCAGTAGTGGTTATATTTATGAGAGCAGTGTCGTAAAAGATACAAAATGGGATTTTCACTATAAACATTTAGTACCATCGGCAATAGAATCAGCACATATCCAAAGTGAAAAAATCATCTTTTTACTTGAAGAAGAGGGTGACGACTTAACAAAATCTCGAATTGTAGAACACTATGTCTCTTTTGCTACACCGACACAAAAAGAGCGATTTCTTGAGACACTCTCTCTTGAAGGTTTTACTTTTAAAGATGAGATAAGCAGTGAAGATTTTGAAAATGGTGTTGCTTTAGTCAAAGAACATGCCGTAACAGAAAATGAGGTCAAAAGTGTTGTAGAAGAGCTTTTTGAAGCGATAAAAACAGAGCAGGGTTATTATGAGGGGTGGAGCACTACTCTTGTTGTTGAAGATGACAACTAACAATGCAAAATAAAGAGAAAATCCTCGCAGTCAGTGGTGCAATAAATTATATATTTGTTGTATTTTTGAATGCTTTTACTGACTTGGGACACAAAATAATTATACAAAATACAATTTTTAAAGTATATGACGGAAGTACACAGATAGTTTTAACGGCGATTATAAATGCCTTGGTACTTCTTCCTTTTATTTTGGTGTTTTCTCCTTCAGGATTTTTAGCAGACAGGTTTGCAAAAAACAAGATTATGGAACACTCTGCTGCGTTTGCCGTTGTTATTACTCTTGGAATTACCTATGCCTACTATCACGGTTATTTTATCTTTGCATTTGTTATGACCTTTTTACTTGCGATGCAGAGTGCTATTTATGGTCCTGCAAAGTACGGTTACATAAAAGAGCTTTTTGGTGAGAAGTTTTTGACGGGTGGGAACAGCATCGCACAGGCCACTACTACAGTGGCTATTCTTGGCGGGATTATCTTTTATACGGTTTTGTTTGAGGGAATGTATGATGATTCACTTGTGACAAAATCAGAGATTCTACAAAAAATCGCACCACTTGGATGGCTTCTTGTCGGCGGTTCGCTCATAGAGTGGTTCGCAGCTTCAAAACTGCCAAATAGAGTGCTCACTGCAAGTAAACGCAGCTTTAGTATGAAGCGGTATGTGAGTGGTGAGTATCTCTTTAAAAATCTCAAAACATCTACAAGAAAAGAAGAGGTATTTCATGCCATTATCGCTTTAAGCCTGTTTTGGTCCATCTCTCAGGTGGTCTTGGCAATTTTTGGAGAGTATGCAAAAGATCAACTCGGAGTGACAAATACAATCTATGTGCAAGGTGTTATGGCATTAGCCGGTGTAGGTATTGTCATCGGTTCAATTATAGTTTTAAAGCTTTCAAAAGATTATATTAACCTTGGTCTTTCGGGTATCGGGGCTATAATGATTACGCTGTTGGTTTTTCTCATTCCATTTGTTCATTCTATGAGTATAATAGCTGTAATGTTTTTACTTTTTGGACTCTTCTCCTCTTTTATTTTAGTTCCTTTAAATGCACAGATACAGTTTTTGGCAGTTCGTACGCACCTGGGAACTATTTTAGCCGCAAATAATTTTGTGCAGAATATCTTCATGTTCTCATTTTTATGTTTGACAACAGTTTTTGCCTATTTTGGGATGAATGCTATGATACTCTTTTATCTTATGGGAATGGTTGGTCTCTATTTGGTTGCTTTACTGTTTAAGAGATATGTTGTAGAGATATTTTTTGCGACGATGAAACTCTTTTCGTTGTTAAGACACAGGTATGAGTATTTTGGTGTGGAAAATATACCTGAAGATAAAGCTGTTTTACTATTGGGAAATCATGTCAGTTGGATAGACTGGATCATCTTGCAGCTCGCTCTTAAAAGACGCATCAACTTTATGATGGACAAAGATATCTATAACTGGAAATTTTTTCATCCTGTTTTTAAAAAAGGAGAGGCTATCCCTCTCTCTCCAAGAGCGTTTAAAGATGCGATTAAAGAGGCATACAAGAGACTTCAGAACAAGAGTATCGTTGCGATTTTTCCTGAAGGTGAGATTAGTAAAGATGGAGAAATCAAACCGTTTCACAGAGGATATGAGCTTATTCCGACTGATTATGATGGTGTGATTGTTCCTTTTTATATTGACAGCGGTATCTTTGGCAGTAGTTTTGCAAAGTACAAACCTAAACGCAGCAGACGCAATCTTTTTAAACGCAGAGTGGTCAAAGTCTATTTTGGAGAGCCTTTGCCAAAAGATACAAAAAGCGAAGAGTTACAAAAAATTATTTTAAAAATGAGAGAGCAATATGAAACTAAATAAACCAAAACACAATCTTTTTAGAAATACTATTTATGCCCTTGAAGGGCTTGTAGACATTGTTAAAAATGAGACTTCATTTAAGTGGCAGCTTTTGATGCTTTTTACTTTTGGAGTTGTTGCGTGGTATCTGCCTATTGGATTTGGGTATGCGAGTATACTCTTTGTCTCTCTATTTATTCCCATCTTGGCAGAGATTGTCAACAGTGCTATTGAGCGGGTTGTAGATTTGGTAACACAGGATTATCATATCTTGGCAAAGCAGGCAAAAGATGCAGGTGCGAGTTTGGTACTTGTGAGCTTTATTGTTACTGTGCTTATCTGGTGTTTTACGCTGCTTATAGCATTTAAACTTATCTAAAAGGAACATCTCTTGAGATTTTTTGTACTTTTGACGCTTATCTTTGTAGCTGCGTTTGCACAGGAGAGACCAAAGATAGCTTTAGTCCTTAGTGGCGGAGGTGCTCGCGGAGGTGCGCATGTCGGAGTGCTCAAAGTCTTAGAACAAAACCGTGTTCCTATTGATATGGTTGTGGGTACAAGTATGGGCTCTCTCGTGGGCGGACTCTATGCTGCTGGAAAAACGCCTCAAGAGATAGAAAAGATCCTCGTAGATACCAAGTGGGAAGATTACATAAAAACGGATTTTGACCGTCAAAACATTCCAATGCGTAGAAAAAAGAGTGAGTATACCTATCAGGGACGACTTGGTTTTGGTATTAACGCTGAGAATGAACCTGTATTTCCTACCGGTGTTTTAAAAAGAGAACCGCTTCTTTTGAAATTTGACGAGTTAACATCCTCCGTCAAAGATATCAAAGATTTTGACCATCTCAGTATCCCTTTTCGTGCAGTAGCGACAAATATTAAAAACGGTGATGCAGTCGTTTTGAAATCCGGTTCTTTGGCAAAAGCCATCTACGCTTCAAGTGCGATTCCCGGAGGCTTACAGCCTATTGAGATAGATGGAATTGATCTGGTCGATGGTGGGGTAAGTGATAATATTCCAGTAGATGTTGCTCGTAAAATGGGAGCAGATATTATCATCGTTGTGGATGTAAGTGAAAATTTTTCTGAGACGCTTGATGTGAATTCTTACCTAGTTGTGGTTGGACAACTTGTCAATATCTTGATGCGTAAAAATGCAAATGAATCTCTTTTGAAATTGACAAAAAAAGATCTGCTTATAGCTCCAAAACTTGAGGGCTACAGCGGACTTGATGTCTCAAAGTATCCTCAAATCATAGAAGCTGGTTATGAAGCAGCCAATCGTAAGAAAAAAGTTTTGCAAGAACTCGCATTGACACCAAAAGCATACACTCAGTATAGAAAATACTTTCGACAAAAACAGTATGCTAAAAATATTGTCGTTGATGAGATAAAGATTAACAATACTACTTATATTGATGACGCTGTTATCAGGAAAAATATTTCTCAAGAGATAGGTAAAAAGCTTGATACAAAAAAACTCACTCAAGATATTTTAGCGCTGTATCATTTGACGATTTTTGACAGTATCACCTATGATATTCAGACAAAAAATGGCAAAAATATTTTACTTATTACAACAAAACCAAGCTGGAACAATCATGGTGATGTGTTTTTTTCTATATCTTTAGATGATGATTTTCAAGGTCACTCTGCATACAGTCTAAAGGTCGGATACTTTATGTATGGCATAAATGCTCTGGGTGCAGAATGGCGGACAGATTTTGAGATAGGAAAGAGACAGCGATTCTATAGTGAGTTTTATCAGCCTTTAGATGCAAAGCAACTCCTTTATCTGCAACCTTTTCTCTCTTATGAACAACTTACCTATTTGATTCCTACAAAAAGCATAGGTAATCAAGAACTGCGTAGTACCGGATATGGTGGGGGTATGGGTGTTGGAGCAAATATCAACAGAAGTTTTCGCATTGAAGGCAGTTTGTCAGCTTATAAAGATAGATCAGAAGTAGCTTTATATGCATATGATAAAAATTTTATCTCTAAACAGGCAACATTACAGTTTCTGTATGACAGCTTAGATAATTATAATTTTGCCAGCAGAGGTTTTTTAGGGACATTGCGTCTTAAAAAAGATGCAAAATCATGGGGAAGTGATTATGATTATGAACAGCTCTACTGTGCCTTGCAAAAACCATTTACCTATAAAGACAACACACTTATATTCAACGCTAAAATTGGATTAACAGATCTGAAAAGTCAGCAAACGCAGCAGATAACTGTTTATGACAAGTTCTTTTTAGGTGGTATGTTCAATCTTTCAGGATATCAAAAATACTCTTTTGCACGTAATAATATTGTATTTGCAAATGTAATGTACAGATATAAAATAAAAAATGGTGGTTTCTTCGGTTCACTGGGAATGCCCCTGTATGCAGGTGCTACACTTGAGAGTGGAAATACATGGGATGATAAACAAACTTTTAAAGCTTCTTCGTTAAAATACGCAGCATCTTTGTTCGTAGCAGCAGATACACCTTTAGGTGCTTTTTATTTTACCTATGGTGCAGCAGATGTGGATCATCAAAGTCTATACTTATATTTAGGAGAAAAATTTTGAAAAACAAAACTTTAATCATCGGTGCAGGTGGTGTTGGACGTGTTGTAGTACATAAGTGTGCTATGAATGCAGATATTTTTGGTGATATAGTTTTAGCCAGTAGAACAAAATCCAAATGTGATGCAATTGCAGGTGAGATAAAAAATATGACAATTCAGACCGAGAGTGTAGATGCTGATGATACGCAAAATGTTATAGCGCTTATTAAAAAAGTAAACGCAGATATCGTTATAAATGTGGCTTTACCGTATCAAGATCTAACGATAATGGATGCCTGTATCGCTACAAAAGTGGACTATCTCGATACTGCGAACTATGAACATCCTGATGAGGCAAAATTTGAGTATAGATTACAGTGGGAAAGAGATGCTGCGTTTAGAGAAGCAGGTATTATGGGACTGCTCGGTTCGGGATTTGATCCGGGGGTGACAAATGTATTTTGTGCCTATGCGCAAAAGCACTATTTTGACGAGATACATACCATCGATATTTTAGACTGTAATGCAGGTGATCATGGCTATGCTTTTGCAACAAATTTCAATCCTGAGATAAACCTTCGTGAAGTGAGTGCAAACGGACGCTACTGGGAAGATGGAAAGTGGATCCAAACGCAGCCGATGGAGATAAAAATGGTCTGGGACTACCCTGAGGTTGGACCAAAAGATTCATATCTGCTTTATCATGAAGAGATGGAGTCTTTGGTAAAACACATAAAAGGGCTTAAACGTATTCGCTTTTTTATGACCTTTGGAGAGAGTTATCTTACACATATGAAGTGTTTGCAAAATGTAGGAATGTTAGGCATTGAGCCGGTTGAGCATCAAGGACAAAAGATAGTACCGATGGAGTTTTTAAAGACTCTGCTTCCTGATCCTGCATCACTGGGACCACGTACAAAAGGCAAGACAAATATTGGGGTAGTTGCAGAAGGTATAAAAGATGGAAAAAAACGAAAAATTTATATCTATCAGGTGAGTGATCATGAGCAGTGTTATGCAGAGGTAAAATCACAGGCAGTCTCATATACAACCGGTGTTCCTGCTATGATAGGCGCGAAATTGATGCTGGAAAAAGTGTGGTACAAAGAGGGTGTGCATAATATGGAAGAGTTTGATCCTGATCCGTTTATGGATGAGCTTAA
>CAZCMR010000068.1:0-7699 GCA_964499805.1 uncultured Sulfurimonas sp. | reverse complement strand
TCATGGTCATTAGCAATCAAGTGAAAAGGTGTACGACCGGTTTCAGCAAACGCAGCAATCCAAAAAAGGATAAACGCAACAGGTTGAGACCAAACTATCCAATCACTGATTCCACCTGCTTGGTAGTTGTTAAAATCAACTAAAGAGAGTGATCCAACCATCATGATTGGAGCTAAAATTGCCAAACCACTTACAACCTCATAAGAGATAAATACCGCAGCTGTACGAGCAGCTGAGAGTAAAGAAAACTTATTTGCAGAAGCCATACCACCAAGAAGCGGTCCGTAAAGACCAACTGCCATTACACCAAGAATATACAAGATACCAATATTAACATCAGCAACAATCGGATGTACTGTATAACCAAATACAGTAAATTCCGGAAAAAATGGAATTGCAGCAGCAGCCATAAACGCAGTAGCGGCAGTAATTACGGGTGCAATTTTAAAGATAGGTCCAACAACATTTGTTGGGATAATATCTTCTTTAGTAAAAAGTTTCACACCATCTGCTGCAACTTGTAAAAGCCCATAAGGACCAACATACATTGGCCCTAAACGGCGCTGCATAAATGCTAACACTTTACGCTCAAAATATGTCCCAATACCTGCTAATGCAGAAAATATAAGTAAGATTACAACGACTTTAATTATCGTCTCAATTAGATATGCTGTATCCATATATTACACCTTTTGTATCGAAGCTGAACTAAAACGGTAACCGTTAAAGAGAGCCTCTGAATTTAATTTTTTGTCAAATGTCGGTAAAACTACAATTGAGCCTGCAATTTTATTGTCACTTACTACATTTGCAGTAAGCTCTCCATTTTCAGTTGTAACTTTTACAGTGTCACCCTCATTGAAATCAGAGTTAGATAAATACTCTTCGCTCATATAAATACCACTTACTTCATCAAGATTTGTAGTTTTATATGTAAACGCTGTAAATTGTCTTACAGGATTAGCTAAGTAGATTATACTACCTTCAAGCTTATCATCGCTGAATTTTTCAACACTTTCATCACCACTTGTCTCAACTGCTACATTTTCTAACAAATAACCGCGCATTTCAGTTCCGTCATTTTCATAATGATTTGGCAAGCTATCAAACTCTTGAGCTTTAAAACCAGCAGAAGTTGGAAGTTTAACTGTATAATCAATCACATTTTCAGCATTAAGTCCAAGCGCATTAGTGATATCATTGAGTTCATACCCATTGTATCCAATCGCTGCGTTTGTAGGATTTACTCGTTTATTCACAGATGTCAATGTTCCCTCTTGCTGATTGATAGCCGGCATATCCAAATCACCATCGCCAAGCCCCGAGAGCACAAAATCACCATCAGTGTTGTAACCGATTGTATAATTACCTTTTTCGTTATCTAATTCACAAATTAGTGATACACCAAGAGAGTTAGTAAGAGATGGAATCATCACCAATTCAAATTTAGAGTACTTTTCAACCAAAGCAACTAGACGAGCTAAGTTTTTAGCATTTGGATGTGTATACAAATCAGGGCCTACCATCAGTGCAAAAGTCTCTTTTTTCTTAAGATTTTTCGTTAAAGTTTCCATAAACTTTTCATCAGCACCTAAAATTTCTAAAAGTTTATTATCATCCACGACGACATCTTTAGCAACTTTTTTAGAAACCATCTTTGATTTTTCTACTTCAACTTCTTCCTCTTCACCTGTCTCTTCGTTGACTTTCATCTCTTTGACAATTTCAACAACTTTCTCTTTTACAACTTCTTCAACAGTAATCGTTTTTTCAGAATGAAATGATGCCAAATACTCCACAATATCGGATGGAAGTTTCGACTTATCCGCAAAAAGATCAAGAACAAGATAAAGTGCTGCTTCTTCTTGAAGCGGCGCATGTTCAAGTGTCATAATAGATTTGCCAAGACCTTCAATAATAGGATCTTTTACCGGATGAAAATAGAGTCCGGCACCTTTACTTACAGTTATAGAGTTATTGAGTGCATATCTGGCATTTGGATTATCTGTTTTTAAAGCAGAACCAACAGATACTATAAAGTTTGTATTATGTACCTTCTCTAAATCACTACCATAGAGTTTTGTACCACTGATTTCACTATAATTATTTAAAAATGTCTGGAATGCTTTTGCTTCATTGTTTACAAGTTTGTATCCAAACTTCTCTTTCATAGCCTGAAGCAGATACGCCTCTTCATTTGTGATAGTCGAAGTAAACGCAATAGTATCTGCCTTTTTAAAAGCCTCAAGAGCAGCATTAAACGCAGCTTCATCTTTTGTTGCATTAGCATTTTGATAATCAAAACCATATCTACCGGCACCACAAAGAGAAACATAGTTCCACTCATTCATAACACGATAGATTTTATCTTCAGGGTTCTCAATACTTGCATGTTTTACATCGTAAGAGATTTGACATCCCGCAGAACAGTGTCCACATGTTGCAGGAATTTGTTTCAGTTCCCATGCGTTTGATTTGTACATAAAGTGTGTATCAACAAGTGCACCAACAGGACAAACCGCTGCACACTCACCACAAGATGTACAATCAAGAACATCTGTTCCATTTGTAAGTCCGATAACAGATTTGCTAAGCTTGTTCCACATTGCATACGCATCTTTTGGCATCTCTGCTTTAAACTCGTCTGCAACTTTATCACCACCGCGAGGAATAGTCTTAAGAGAGTTATCACCTATCATATCTTTACATGCTGTTACACATCTCTCACATACGATACACAGACCCGGATCATAATGTAAATGTCCCCAGTCATGAGAACTTCTATCTACATCTTTAATCGCATAACTTTGTGAATCAACACCTATTTCAAGTGTATAGTTTTGCAGTTCACACTCTCCAGATTGATCACAAACACCACATTGAAGAGGATGATTTACATCATAAACTTCCATAATTGCACGGCGTTCTTTCTCAATCGTCTCAGTAGATGTTGTAATATTCATTCCATCTTTGGCTTTAGCATTACAAGCATATACCTGTTTGCCATCTGCTTCTACTAAACAGATACGACAAGCTAAAGTTGGACTACATCTTGTCAAATAACATATCGCAGGAATAAAAATATCATTTGCACGAGCAGCATTTAACAGATACTCACCCTCTTGCGTTTGAACCTCTTTTCCATCAATATTTATAGTAATCTTACTCATTATACTACTCTCACTATTTTGGATTTTTCAAATCTATACTGACTAAAGTCTTGCCCAATATCAAAGCTTGGATTTAGTGCTATAGTTCCTTTTAACTCATCATCTTGCTTAAAGATACGTTTAATTGTTCTTGAAGCAAAGTGAATCTCTACTTCATCACCATCAGATATTCTAGCTGCTGCAGCAAATTGTGCTGAACCTCTTAATGTATTGTCTTTTTCTAACTGTTTTGTTTTATTAGTAAATTGATTGAACTGGAGTACAGGATTACAGTGGTAGATCACAGTACCGTTAAACTCCGGCAACTCTTCTACCTCTTCTATCTCAGCATCGCTCTCACAAAAGACTTCATCTAAAATATAGCCTCTAGTATCTTCACCATAAACGGTATAGAAATTTTCCAAAGAGTCAAATGCAACTGCTTTAAAGCCTTTCTCTTGAGCTAACTCTTGCGTATAATCAATTGTATTCTCTTTTGAAAGTCCTAAAGCATTAGCTATATCATTAAGAATATACCCTTCAAAAGGTAAAGCAACATTTAAAGGTAGAACTTGATTATCGACATTGACCACTGTACCTTCTACTTGATTCAGAGCCGGCATTGCCAAGTCAGCATCTTCAAGTGCACAAAGGACAAAATCACCTTGTGCATTATAAGCTACTACTTTTGGTATATCTTCATCTTTGTCAAGCTCACATAGGAGTGATACTCCTGCAGTGTTTACTTCATTTGGTACTATAACTACTGAAAAATCACTATATTTTTCAATTAAAGCAACAAGTTTTGCAATATTAGTTGCTCTAGGATGTGCAAACAGATCACTACCAACTACCAATACATGATTTTGACTTCTAGCAAATGCTTTTGTCATCAATTTCAGTTCATCATCACCGATATTGCTTTCAGCTTCAAGATAACCTAAGTCTAAATCATTAAAAAATGCTCTGCTTTTTTCATCTAAATCAGCACTTGCTAAAAGTTCATTTGCTAAAAGTGCAAAAACACCCTCTTCTGATCCTGCTTCATACTTCATCAATTGTGTTGCAGTATTTTTCATCAATGCATCTTCCATTGGATGTGCATAAACGATTTTTGCTCCATTATGTTGCGAAGCAGTTCTTAAAGCATATCTTACCATCGGATTGTCAGTTGCTATGCGTGTCCCGATAACAATAACAGCATCAGCCTGTTTAATTGCATCTAGCGAGCCACTATGGTGTAATTTTCCACTTACACTGCTATATGAATTCATAAATGCCTGATAAAGTCTTGCATCTTCATTGAACAGTTTAAGACCAAATTTCTCTTTGAAAAGCTGTAAAATATGTGCTTCTTCATTTGTAATCACAGAAGAAAAGCGTATTGCTGAAGCATTTTTAATCGCTTCTACTGCCTTGTTAAACGCAGCTTCATCTTTTTGTGCTCTATTTTCAAAATCAAAACCAAAACGACCTGCACCACATAAAGTAGCATATTCAAAGTTATTTTTTACTCTATAGATAGAATCTTCGCCGTTAATACCGACATGTCTTGTTTCATATTCTAAAGAACAACCTGCAGAACAGTGTGCACAGGTTGATGGAACACGAGAGAGTTCCCATGCATTTGCAGAGTATTTAAAATCAGAACTCACAAGTGCACCAACTGGACAAACTGCGATACATTCACCACAAAATGTACAGTCAAGTGTATCTGCGTTTTTTGGAATAATCACAGAAGAGTAACCACCAAATTTTACATCTATCGCATCATCGCCGATTACTTCATTACATACGTGCACACATTTCTCACACATGATACAAAGTGCCGGATCATAATTGATAAGTCCCCAATCCTCAACCTTTTTAAGCTGATCTTTTGCAGAAAAATTTTGTTGTGCTACATTGAACTCTAAAGTCATATTTTGTAGATCACACTCACCAGATTTATCACATACACCACACTCTAAAGGATGGTTTACATCATACAGTTTCATAATGTTCGTACGTTCCAACTCTAACTCTTGTGAGTTTGTTTTAATCTCAATTCCCTCAGTAGGAGGTGTATTACAACTTAAAATAAAGCCATCCACACCCTCTGCTTCAACTGAACAGATACGGCAAGAAGCACAAGGTGTTGTCTTTGATATATAACACATTGTAGGAATGTAAATGTCATTTTTTCTTGCAACTTGAAGGATTGTTTCACCTTTATTAGCACTTACCTCTTTGCCATCAATTTTAAAATTAATAATTTTATTCATTCATGACCTCCTATGCCTGTACCATTGCAATATAGTAGCAACGCATACATCTGTCAGCTTCAGCAAGTGCTTGTTCTTGTGTAAAGCCTAAGTTCACTTCTGCATTATTATGCTTACGATAATCAACATCAAGTACAGAAGAGTGTTCACGAGGAATACCCGGCAACCATCCTGAAACTTTCTCTTTTTTATCATAAACCTTGAGTTTTGCAAGATGGTCTTCCATAATCTCTTCATCGGTAAGAGTAATCTCACCAGTTTGAACATAACGACTCATTACAGATGCACCACGTTTTGCTTGACCTACTGCGTTTACAATTGTCATAGGACCATATTCACAATCTCCAGACGCAAATATACCCTTGCGAGATGTCATATAATCTTTTCCATTTGTCTTAATAGTAGCCCATGATGTTTTTTCAATTTCCCACTCTTCAGGCAAGAAGTCTAAATCTGCACTTTGAGAAACTGCAGGAATAAGATAATCAACTTCTATAGTCTCTGAAGCACCTTCAATTTTCACAAGTTGAGGACGCCCGCCATCTGGGTCTGGAACAAGCTCAAACTTATCAACAACTAAAGCTTTTAAAATATTATCTTCATCAATAATTTCACTAACAGCCGAGTGGAACATAAATTCTACACCCTCTTCAACTGCTTCATGGTACTCTTCATAAGTAGTATTGCGGATAATCGTTTTTTCATCTCGACGATAAAGCATAATTACTTTTTTTGCACCTGCACGAATTGAACAACGTACAACATCCATAGAAGTAAATCCACCACCGACACAAGCAACAACTTTACCTGTTAAATCAACATAATCAGTTTCAATCGCATACTCTTTTTTCTGCTCTTCTGTCAGTGTAATACCGAATTTTTCATATAGATTTACACGATCAAGAAAATCAATCGCTCCCCAGTAACCGGTAATCTCAGGACGTTCGTTTGCACATCTAACCGCTTTTGATATACGCGTACCAGATGCTATCATCGTAGCATCATACTCTTTTTCAAAACGCTTCATATCTTCCACTGTCACTTTATGGTTTGTAATGAAATTTACACCCATGTCACGAACACATTCGATATCTTGCATATATTTATCCCACGGCATTCTATACTCTGGGACTCCAACAGTAACCTCTCCACCAAGTACAGGGAGCTCTTCATAAACATCCACTTCAATACCGTCAGCTGCAAGATAATATGCAGTTGTAAGACCTGCTGGACCTGCACCTACTACAGCAACTTTTTTGCCATTACTAGGTTTCTTCTCCATAGGATGGAAAAAATCATAACCATGATCTGTTTCCCAATCCGCACCAAGACGTTTAAGCGACATAATGGAAATCGGTTCATCAAGATTTGTTCTACGACAAGCATCTTCACAAGGATGCGGACAAACACGACCACATGTATGTGCAAGAGGCATAGTCTGACGAGTAGCTTCTAAAGAGTCATCAAAACGTAGATCTCTTACGCCCTCAATATAACCTGGGATATCAACATGAGATGGACACGCATCAGTACACGGTGCAGTTATCTTTGCAATGTAACCAACACTTTCATCATAATGTATAGACTTTTTCTTCTCGTTTATACACTCAAGAAAAGTCTCTTCAAAGTGATGCATCAAGTCAAGTATAGGATTTGGAACAGTTTTTCCAATCTCACACTTTGAAGTTACCTGCATACTTTTTCCAATCTCTTTTAAATGATCTAAATCAGAAATATCACCCTCACCGCGGGCAATTTTATCAAGTACATCATAAAGAATACGTCCACCCCAACGGCCCGGCGCACAACGACCACAAGCTTCAGAATAGACCTGATACTGCGCTGCATACTCCATAGCCAAACGGATGACATCGACATCTTTATGAAAAAGTGCTACACCATCCCAGCCAATAAAGGCTTTGGAATCTCGATGATCATCATATTGTGCCGGTAGATTATAAGCTGACTCTTCCCACTCGTCTTCAGGTTTACCTATATTGTTTATAGACTCTCCATTCCAAGTAGAAAAATATACTTTACTCAAAATAATTTCCTATTTTTTAACAACGATAGTCCAATCGACTTCGTTAAATTTCAGTGAGTTATATAACTCATACCCACACTCTTTCACCAAATCAGCAGAACGCTGGATTGGAGTAAAGTCACCTATTTCAAAAAGAAAAATCAATGTTTCATTCGCTTTATGCGTTTCACCTAGAATCTCTTTCATGCGAGGTTCAAAGTCATCTTTTAAGTGTCTTAAATCATATCTTTTCATTATCTGTC
>CAZCMR010000067.1:0-8064 GCA_964499805.1 uncultured Sulfurimonas sp. | reverse complement strand
CCAGCACCCAGTGTTAAAGAACCGACACTTGTAGATTGGCTCAAACATAAAGGTATTCGTCTCTCTACAATCAGCGGAGAGGAGCGTCACGGTATAGTGCACCGTTTAGATAAGGGTACAAGCGGTGCGATGGTTATAGCAAAAAACAATGAAGCACATGAGTACCTCTCAGCACAACTACAAGACAAAAGTATGGGACGTTACTATCTTGCTGTTATTGAGCCGCCTTTAAAAGAGGAGATGACAGAAATAGAGTCAAATATAGGCAGAAGCTCTCATAATCGCTTGAAAATGGCATGTGGTTTAGAACATGGAAAGTATGCAAAAACAGTTTTTGCTCATTTGGCACTGAGTGAAGATGAAAAACTTGAGCTCATAGCATGTAAACTTTTTACCGGAAGGACACATCAGATACGTGTCCATTTAGAGTCTTTTAACCGCCATATCGTAGGCGATCACATCTATGCAGTGCAGCCTAGACAAGAGAGTTCGGAACGAATTTTGCTACATGCGTATATACTCTATTTTATACATCCAGTAACAGAATCGCTTATGACTTTTCGTGCAGGTTTTGACAGTTATATGGAAACATTTTTAGAAAAAAAATTTGATATGGAGAAAACAGATGAAATTATCAACAGTGACAACATTGTGCGCAGCTTCAATACTCTTTCTTAGCGGCTGTGCCGAATTAACACCAACAACAAAAAAAGAGGTTGTAGTAGATAATACTTTACCAAAAGTAGAACTCACAAAAAATGGTGTGATTACTGATATGAAAACAGTAGCCTTTGAGTGGAAAAGTATTCAAGATCCTCGTGTTAAAGAGATATATATCTATAAACGTGGTGCAAATACAAAAGAGCAGCAAAAACTGGACTATTATGACAAGATAAAAAACAGATATGCGACACACTATGTAGACAGAGATGTAGAGCCAGGCAGTATTTACAGCTATGCATTTCGTGTTGTTTCTCAAAATGCACAAGGAAGAGTAAGTAAGACATATGATGTAAAAACTCGTCCTGTATTAAAATCAGTTGCCTGGATTCACTCGATTGCCGGACTTCCGCGTATGGCTAAAATCATATGGAGGCCACATGTGAGTGAGCGTGTAGAGTCGTATATCATAGAACGCAGAGCCATTGAAGAGGATAAATGGAGTAAAGTAGTCGAGCTGCAAGGTCGTTTAAATGCAGAGTATATTGATGAAGGTTTAGAAGATAATCATGTCTATTTCTATCGTTTGAAAGTAAAAACATTTGATGATATTGTCTCAGTGCCTTCTGCTACAGTTAAAGTAGTGACAAAACCACTGCCACCAAGTGTAGATAATATTACAGCAACAAAAGATATGCCAAAAGCTATCAAAGTGACATGGAAGGCAACAGCTTTAAAAGATTTTGATCACTATAATCTTTATAGAAGTGATGATGTAGATGGTTCTTATGATTTGATTGCCAAGTTACATAATAACTCTTTTGTTGATAAAATTGATGAGGATGGAGAGGTCTATTTTTATAAGGTAAGTGTTGTTGATAAAGATGGTCTTGAGAGTCCATATGATCATAGTGCGGCAATGGGAATGAGTCTGCCAAAACCAAAAGCACCTATTATTGTAGAAGCAAAATTTATGGGCTCACGTATTGAGTTAAAATGGGATAAAAATGATCCAAGAACAGTTGAATATATTGTGATTAAAAAAGCGCAAAAAAGTTGGTTAGATAAAGATCGTCAAGAGTTTAAAGGTATCAAAGCAAACACTTTTATAGATTCTGATATTACGCCAGATACACTCTACAAGTATATTGTTTACGGTGTAGATGCACATGGTATCGTTTCAAAGCCAAGTACAGAAGTGCAGATAAAAACACCGGAATCAAACACAGTTACAGAAGCAAAAACACAAAAAACACAAGCTGATGTAGTTGTAAATAAACCTATAGTAAATGATGCTGCAGGTAAAGGGGAGACAACAGTATCACCTATTGAAGATTTAGATTTGAATGAGATTTAATGCCACATTTACATATTAAAGAGTTTAAAGAGATTAGTCTGCCTTGTGAACATGATGAGGTAAAGTTTGAGTTTTTTGCACAAAATACAGCACATACAAATGAGAAGCTTATTGCTGTTGAGTATGAAAATGAGTCGTTTTTCTTACTTGTAAAAGAAGAAGAGGGTAGAGTACTTTTAAAAACGGATAAGCTCACGCGTCCGGCATCTATCTATAATGTACATCGTGCCTTACTTGCTTATGCAAAAGCAGCTGATTTGGAGATCATTGCTTCCAATGTTCCCCAGTCTCCAAAAAATGTCCACCTTCAAGAGGCAACAGCACTTCGTAAAATAGGTGATTTTGCCAAAGATTTCCCAACAGATAGAGAAGTTCGTATTGAAGTTGGTTTTGGTTCTGGCCGTCATCTACTGCATCAAGCTGCAAAGCATCCTGATGTTCTGTTTATCGGTATAGAGATTCATCGTCCATCGATTGAACAGGTTTTAAAGCAGATAGTCATTCAAAAACTAGATAATATCTTACTGCTAGATTATGATGCCAGACTCTTTATGGAGTTGGTTCCATCAAATCTCGTGGGTGCAATCTATGTGCATTTTCCCGTGCCGTGGGACAAAAAGCCGCATCGTCGTGTCATCTCTACAAGTTTTATAAAAGAGGCTCGTCGTGTCTTAAAGGTAGGCGGTACACTGGAACTTCGAACAGACAGTGAGAAGTACTATGCCTACTCATATGAGACCTTTATTGCATTTCCTAAGATAACTTTGCAGATAAACAAGAACAAAGATATCGCAGTAAGTTCAAAGTATGAAGACAGATGGAAAAAGATGCAAAAGAACATCTATGATGTCATAATGGTCAATGATGAAGAGTCTAAACCATTAGAGATTGTAGGTGACTTTATATTTGGGCCACTGCAAAGAGATGCAAAAGAGCTTCTGGCACTGCATGGTAAGACTGTTCGTTTTGAAAATGGATTTATCCATTTTGAGCGTGTTTATGAACTTCCTGACGGTGTTATGCTCCGTGTCTCTATGGGAAGCTTTGACAGACCCGAACATCTGTATATTTTAGTTCGTGATAGTAAAGTTTCCTATTATCCGGAGCTTCCTCTTCATTCACCTGTGAATTTACAAGCGCATACTATACTACAAAAGGAACTCAATGGATAAGGTAATTGTTGCTAAAGATCTCTCTCTTGCATACAATAATGAAGAAACAATTATCAACAAGGCAAACTTTTCAATTGATTCTGGAAGTTTTGTTTTCATTACAGGAGCTAGTGGTAGTGGTAAATCAACACTGCTAAAATCTCTCTATGGAGCACTCAAACCAAAAGCAGGTAGTTTGGTCGTCGGTGGGGTTGAACTCAACGGAGTTTCATCTTCGAAACTAAACTTCTTAAGAAAACACCTGGGAATTGTTTTTCAAGATTATAAACTTATCAAAGAGTGGACAGTCGAGAAAAATATTATGCTACCATTGATTATAAACGGGTATGATAAAGATGTTACACAGAGCCAGGTTGACTCACTTTTAAAACATGTGAAGCTTCGTCACCAGGCAGCAAAATATCCACAAGAACTCAGCGGTGGTGAGCAGCAGCGTGTTGCAATGGCTAGAGCTTTAGCACACAATCCTATTTTGATACTAGCAGATGAACCTACCGGAAACTTGGATGATTACTCATCTCAGGTTATCTGGAATCTTTTAGAAGGTGCAAATGAGCAGTTAAAGACAACAGTTATTGTAGTTACGCACCATATACCTGAGACTATGGGTGTCCGATATAAACACTATCACATTGAGTTTGGAGCTATTCGTGAAGTCCTTTAAAAATCACCTCTCTTTAGTTATTGCTCTTTTGGGTATTTTGTTCTCTTTACAGATTTTTATGATAGTTGAACGCTCTATAGATGCTTATAAAGATAATCTTGCTACAAACTATGCACTTGTAGTTGTTGCACAAAAACGTCTAGATGTGAAATCTTTACAGAGAGCAAACCCAATTATTGATACCGTAGAAGAACTCTCTGCTGATTCTGTAATCAAACGTCTAAATGGAGGTATGAGTAAAAAAAACAGAGAGCTTTTAAAAGTAACATTGCCAAAATTTTACAAACTGAAACTCAAACACTATCCTACTCCACAGGAGTTAGAAGAACTAAACAAAAAGCTTCTGCGTACCCAGTCGATTAAGAAGGTTGAGAGTTTTACAAAAACGCATGATACTACCTATAAACTGTTGCTGCTTTTTAAGACGGTAGTCTCTGTTTTTGCATTTACTGTTATCTTGGTGACAATTTTACTGATCTTTAAAGAGTTACGTATCTGGCAGTTTCAACATAATGAACGTATGAGTATTATGGGTCTTTTTGGTGCACCTGTATGGCTGCGATCAGCAGTACTTTTTCGACTGGCAATTGTTGATGCGATTATTGCTTTTTTACTGGCGTTTATACTTTTTTCCTATCTTGCAACGACGGAGTGGGTACAAAAACAGTTTGATAGTATAGGCATCAATGTTGTATTTTTTGATACTCTGTATGATTCATTGATTATGCTGGGTGTTGCTTTGGCTATTTCTATTCTCTTGGCTGTTTTTATTGTTCTTGGGCACAAAGAAGAGGTATGATGATAGTTAAAGCAGTTTTGTTTTTTGTCTTTGGTATTTCACTGTTATACGGGCAGGCTGATATTGACCAAAAAATCAAAAAAACAAGTTCAAAATTACAAACATATTCAAAAAACTACTCTTCTTTAAACAAAAAAATGGCTAAAACTGCAAAGGCCATACTCAAACAAAAACGTCAGATTTTAGAACAAGAAAAGTATCTAAAAGCATTGAAAAAAGAGCTGCTTACCAAAGAGAGTATTTATAAAAAGCATCAAGCTGAGTTAAAAGATATAAAAAAACAGCAAGAAGCTCTACAAAACAAGCAGCAAAAGCTTGAAGAAGAGTTGGTTTTTGTTTTGGCAAAGGGTGTCTCTTTATCTATGATTTTGGACGAAGAGTATCCTGAAACACAAGATGGCATAATGGAGCTTGAAGTGCTTAAAGCTATGCTCAAAGAGTCGCGGGCACAAGCAAAAGAGTTAAGTGAAAGTTTTGTAAAAAATGCAGATGTTATTAAAAAGCTAAATGATAAAGTTAAACTGTTAGAGCGTTCTATTCGTTCAATAGAGTCAAAACAAAAAGAGCTCGTGGCAAAACAAAAAGAGAATAAAAAAGCACTCAAAAAGCTTGAACTTGCAAAAGCATCGTATAAAAAAGAGTTAAAAAAGCTTTTAAAACGCCAAAATGCACTTAAGCAGACACTTTCACATCTTAATTTGATAAAAATAGATGCTATCAAAAAAGCAAAAGAGGAAAAAGAGCGTAAAGAGGCTTTTAAACGTCAAAAAATTACACTCAACGAAAACCTGCCAAAGGTAAAACGTCACGGAAGTTCATACCAGAGTATAAAAACTATTCGTTATCGTGGACCAAAAACTATAGCACCACTTAGTGCTTACAGCATAACAAAAAAATATGGTACTTATACTGATCCTATTTATGGGATTAAAATCTTTAATGAGTCTATCTCATTAAAACCGAAAAAGCCAAATGCAAAGGTCAAGACTGTATTTAACGGAAAAGTTATCTATGCAGACAAAACAGCCGTGCTTGATAACATAGTAATTGTTGAGCATAAAAATGGTCTCCATACCATCTATGCAAACCTTTCACAGATAGCGCCAGGTATTAAAAAAGGTAAAAAAGTCAAACGTGGGGCAGTCATAGGACGTGTCAAAGATGAGCTTGTCTTTGAAGTAACGCAAAAGAGTGCACATATTAACCCTATACGATTATTTAGATAGTTTTCGCTATAATCGCAAAAAATTTAAGAGTAGAGATAACAATGAAATTTATTCAAACGCGTGGTGTAGATCCAAAAAAAGCAGAAAAAGTAACTTTTTCAGAGGCAATTTTAAGTCCTATTGCCTCTTTTGGTGGGCTATATGTCCCTGAAAAACTTCCAGAGTTAGGTGAAGCATTTTTACAAAAGCATGCAAACTCATCATATAAAGAGCTTGCAAAAGATATGCTTGATGCTTTTGAGATAGATATTGATGGTGCTGTTATTGATGAAGCACTGGGGCTCTATGACAAGTTTGATGATCCTAAAAATCCTGTACCTGTTGTAAAGGTGCGTGAGAATCTTTATGTCAGTGAGCTCTATCACGGTCCGACACGTGCCTTTAAAGATATGGCACTCCAACCTTTTGGTGTCGTTCTCTCTTCAATCGCACAAAGACTTAATGAAAACTATCTTATCTTGGCAGCTACAAGTGGTGACACAGGTCCAGCAGCATTAGAGACGTTTAAAAATCGTGCAAATGTAAAAGTGGCATGTCTCTACCCAGATGGCGGAACAAGTGATGTACAACGCCTGCAGATGGTGACAGAAGATGGTAAAAACCTAAAAGTGATTGGTATTCATGGTGTTTTTGATGATGCACAGAGTGCCCTAAAGCGTCTTTTGGCAAGTGAAAACTTTAAAAAAGCACTCCAACAAAAAGATACAAAACTCTCAGCTGCAAACTCTGTAAACTTTGGACGTATCATATTTCAGATAATCTATCATATTCACTCATATTTAGAGCTTGTTCGTCAAGGTGCTATAAAACTTGGTGAGAAGGTTTATCTTAATGTGCCAAGTGGAAACTTTGGAAATGCACTTGGTGGTTACTATGCATGGAAGATGGGTCTTCCTGTTGAGAAAATCATTATCTCTTCAAATGAGAACAATGTGCTCACGCGTCTTATTCGTGATGGTAAATATGATCTTCGCGGTAGTGAGGTAGTAAGTACGACCTCACCAGCAATGGATATTTTAAAGTCATCTAATGTTGAACGTGTTTTATTTGACCTTTTTGGTCAAGAGCGTACAAAAGAGTTGATGCTTAGCTTAGAAGAACAAAACTTTTATGAGTTGACAGATGAAGAGCTCACGCAACTTCAAGAGTGTTTTGATGCTGACTGGTGTAGTGGTGATGAGGGTAAAAAGTACATCAAAGAGACCTTTGAGAAAGATGGCTACCTTATGGACCCACACACTGCTACATGTATGAAGTCATATGAGACACGCTCAAATCCTGAAATCAAATCTATTGTTTACTCAACAGCCGAGTGGACAAAATTCTCTCCCGTAATTGCAAATGCGCTTACTGGTGAAGTAGATACAAAAGATATAGAGGCTTTAGAGTCGATATCGAAAGTGGCAAAATTAGAGATTCCTCCAATGATTAAAGAGCTTTTTGAAAAAGAGATAGTGCAAAAAACAGTCATCGATAAAGAAAAAATCGAAGAAGAGATACTCAAGTTCTTATAGACTTGAGTATCTTACTGTTTAGTTCCTCGTATTTCTCCTTCCTCTTTTTATTTTTCCCTTTTTATAAAATATCTATATAACAAAAAAAAACATTTAAGGTGTAGTTAATTACTTGAAGAGTAAAATAGATTATAGGAAAAAATAATATGAATGAAACTATCGAAGATGAATTGACAAAAAACAGAGATATGCTTTATTACGATCAGCTTGTTATAAATGGGCGAAAGGCTCAAGGGGGTAAGAAGAAAAAACGTGCAAAAAAAACAAGCTTTGGATCACAAAAAGTTGAGTTTAAAGATTTTTTGTTTATCCCTGAAAACTGGGAGTTTGCAGCATATACTTTTTATGTTGTCGGTGTTCCTTACTTTGTCGGGGCGGTATTTTTGTTCTTCTTTGTAGCCGGCGGTAACTATGAAAACTTCAAGCTCTTAAATATGAACGCTTTTTTGATTATATGGATGATTGGTTATGAAATAGTAGCTGTCTTTTCTCTTATTTGGATACTTATTTTGTACTTACAGTATGATTCAGAGGATGTCTAGAGCTCTTCTTATGAGAGCTCTTTTGCTTTTTCATATGCTGCTTCTATAGCATCAATGCAGGCACTTCTGACATTTTTATTTTCCAATGCTGCATATCCTGCTGCAGTTGTTCCTCCAGGGCTCATTACCC
>CAZCMR010000066.1:0-8167 GCA_964499805.1 uncultured Sulfurimonas sp. | reverse complement strand
ATTGCTCGATTGCTTTCATAATCATAGCACCACGCCACATTAAAGATTGACCCTCTTCCATAAGTGAACCCATAGACATCATCTCTAAGCCATATGCTTTAATAGGAAGAACTTTATTACCATTTACTTCTGGCTTAATATCAGCAACGCCTAACATACGAGGAATATTTGGACCATAGATATCTGCATCTAATAGACCAACTTTAAGTCCTTGAGCAGCAAGAGCGATAGCAACATTCACAGATGTAGTCGACTTACCAACCCCACCTTTTCCTGAACTTACCATAAGAAAGTTTTTCACTTGTGGTGCAATATTTTTACCGTGAGATGAAGACTCTTTTGGCATTTGAGGTGCTTGAATATGGCAGTTTACTGCAGATGCTCCTGCAGATTTCAGAGCTTCTGTGGCCTCATCTTTTATCTGTGCAGCCACTTCCGGTGCACTTGAAGTGATATCTACAGTAAAGCTTACTGCAGTTCCATCAATATTTATATCTTTAACAAAACCAAAAGTTACGATGTCCTTAGTGAACCCAGGATACATTACTTTTGATAGTGCTGATTTTACAATTTCTTCAGTCATAATTATTTATTTCCTTTATAAGATTTATATTTTAAAACTATATCATATCTAAATAAGACAAATATTGTCCTAATTAGATTATTTATTTTTTTAAGCTTTTATTTATGCTACTGCAGCAGCCTCAGCTGCTTCTTCTTTTGCTTTTGACTCATCAATAATTCTCTGAATTCCTTCAGGATTATCCATAATCTCTTGAGTAATTTTATATGAACAAAATTTTGGTCCACACATAGAACAGAACTCTGCCTCTTTAAATACATCTTGAGGAAGTGTCTCATCATGGTACTCACGAGCACGGTCACCATCTAAAGATAGCTCAAACTGTTTTTCCCAGTCAAATGTATAACGAGCATCACTCATAGCATCATCAACATCTCTAGCACCCTTGCGACCTCTAGCGATGTCAGCAGCATGAGCGGCAATTTTGTAAGCGATAATTCCTTCACGAACATCATCAGCATTTGGAAGGCCTAAATGCTCTTTTGGAGTTACATAACATAACATTGAAGCACCATGCCATCCACCAACAGCTGCACCAATAGCAGAAGAGATATGATCATAACCAGCTGCTATATCAGTAACGAGTGGCCCTAAGATATAAAAAGGAGCTTCATGACAAAGTTCTCTTTGAATCTTCATATTACGTTCAATCTGATTGATAGGCACATGTCCTGGACCTTCTATCATTACTTGAACATTTTTTTCCCAAGCACGAAGAGTAAGTTCACCAAGAACTTTTAGTTCTCCAAGTTGTGCATCATCAGAAGCATCTGCTAAACAACCAGGACGAAGTGAATCACCTAGTGAAAGAGAAACATCATACTTCGCACAGATATCGAGTATTTCATCAAACGCTGTGTAGAAAGGATTTTCTCTATGGTAGTGCATCATCCAAGCTGCCATTAAAGAACCACCACGAGATACGATACCCATCTTACGTTTTGCAACTTTAGGCATAGTTTCAAGTAAGAAACCAGCATGAATAGTAAAGTAAGAAACACCCTGTTTTGCTTGACGCTCAAGAACATCTAACATTACTTCTATTGTAAGGTCTTCGATTTTGTTTCCAACATCATGAAGGATTTGGTAAATAGGTACAGTCCCAATAGGAATAGCCGAAGCACCAATAACTGCTTTACGGATTTCATCAAGATCTCCACCAGTTGAAAGATCCATCGCTGTATCTGCTTTATATTTTTGAGAAACTTTCATCTTCTCAACTTCATCTTCGATATCAGCAGCAATTGCAGATGAACCTATGTTAGCGTTTATCTTACACTTAGATGCGATACCAATAGCCATTGGCTCTAAAGATTCATGGTTCACATTTGCAGGGATAATCATACGTCCACGAGCAACTTCACTACGAACTAACTCTGGTGAAAGTTCTTCAATCTTTGCGACATATTCCATCTCGCCTGTAATAATGCCTTTCTTAGCATAATACATTTGTGTTCTTACAGCGTCATTTTCGCGCTCTTTTAACCATGCAGATCTCATAGTTTCTCCTAAATTTTATAATTAATACTATTTATATAGTGGCAATATAATCAAATAAAGTTAATCTAAGCTAAAGTGAAATATTCGCTTTATTATTTTAGGCTCATTTGAGTAAAAAAGCATTTTACTTTAAGATAAAAAAAGATATTACAGTGTATAATTTCGTAACACTTTGAATTTTCAGGAGACAGTTTGCCAGATATTACACTTATTCTTCTTGCAGCCGGTAGTTCTAGCCGCTTTGATAGTTCCGTAAAAAAGCAGTGGCTTCGAATAGACCACAAACCTTTGTGGCATTTTGTAGCACAAAAGCTTGAAAATACACAAAAATTTTCTGATGTTATTATTGTCGCGGCAAGTGATGAGATAGCGTTTATGAAGAACTATGCTAATTACACTTTTGTAGAGGGTGGTAACACACGACAAGCTTCACTTACAAATGCTATGAAAAGTGTAAAGAGTGAGTATGTACTGGTAAGTGATATCGCAAGAGCATGCATTAATGAAGATTTTTTAGAGCGAATTCTCACACAGACTAAAGTAAGTGATAGTGTAGTACCGTACCTAAAAGTAACAGATACTATAGTATATGAAGAGACTACGATAGATAGAGAGAAAGTAAAGAGAATTCAAACACCCCAACTATCTTTAAGCAGTGCTCTTAAAAGTGCTCTTCAAACAGACAAAGAGTTCACCGATGAGAGTAGTGCCATAGTAGCAAATGGTGGGAGTCGTAGTTTTATCCCTGGTGATGAAGATGCCCATAAAATCACTTTTATTCAAGACTTAAACAAAATACCCTGCTTAGATGCACCATCTAATGATATATTAAGTGGTAACGGTTTTGATGTTCATGCTTTTGATACAGAGGGTGAAATGTGGTTAGCTGGTGTAAAGATAGAAGAGTCAACTGTTGGATTTTTAGCACATAGTGATGGCGATGTAGCCCTTCACTCTCTTATAGATGCTCTTCTTGGTGCTGCTGGTCTTGGTGATATAGGTATGCTTTTCCCTGATAATGATGAAAGATACAAAGGCATAGACTCAAAAGAACTCCTAAAAATTGTTGTTGCAAAACTCAATAACTTCGGTTTTCTTATAGTGAACGTAGATGTTACCATAATGGCGGAGAAGCCAAGAGTAGCAAAATACAAGCAAAAGATGAGAACTGTTATCTCAGATATCCTTAACATTGACATGAGCCGAGTCAATGTTAAAGCGACTACAACCGAAAAACTCGGCTTTGTAGGTCGAGCAGAGGGTGTAGCTGTTACATCAAATGCAAATTTAAAATATTTTAACTGGAAGACAATATAAAACATGAAAATACTAATAATAGAAAATGAAGTTTATTTAGCACAAAGCATAGCAACAAAGCTAGGTGATGTTGGACATACTTGTGAGATGTGTACCTCGACAAAAGATGCTATTCGTAGCAATGATTATGATGTTGTTTTACTCTCAACAAATATAAATGGACAAGATTTTATTCCTGTCATAGAAACCTTTAAAAACTCTATTGTAATTTTGATGGTATCTTATATATCTAACGATACAGTTTCAAAACCTTTAGCGGCGGGTGCAAAAGATTATATTTTAAAACCATTTATGATTGAAGAGCTAGTTCGTAAGATAGATCATTACCAAGACTATGAGAAACTTAAACGCCGTAATATCGCTTATGAAAAATATCTTAAACACACTTTTTTAAATGCGAAGCATGAAAAGAATATAAATAGTGTTGAACTACCACTTTTTATAAGTTCAAGCTTTCAAAAATATGCAGATGCTTTTGCTTTTGAATATGCTCAAAAGAGAGATATTCCAATACACTTTTTAACACTTACTGATCCTAAAAGCCTCAATGAAATCAGCTCTTTACCTCAGAATTCACTTATCTATATCATAGACTATCAAGTACTTAAAAAAGGTGACAAAAAACTTTTTTGTGAACTTATAGTAGGGAAACAAGCAATTATTGCGAGTAGTGATAGTGTTGAAGAGGTTGAAATACCTGTAATCGAAATTAAAAATGAGAGTAATATATTTGATAAAGGGGAGATACTTCCTATTGAAGATTATGTTAAGTTTATAGTACTCAACTACCAAGACAAGTATCCAGATACAGAACTGAGTAAAAAACTCGGAATATCTCGTAAAAGCTTATGGGAAAAACGAAAAAAATATGACATTGTTAAGAAAAAATAAAACTATATACATAGACAAAGAAGCAGCTTCAGCACTAGATCTTGTTGCTGATGGACTGCTCTCTCCTGTCACTAAGTTAATGTCTGAAAAAGATTCTCGTGATGTTTTAGAGACAGGTCTTATAAATGGGCAATCTTTCCCTTTCCCTTTCATCTTAGCACCAAGTGGCAAAAAGAATGAAGAGGTAATAAGTACCTTAGAAGATGGTGAAACTATTAGTATCATTTGTGATGGAGAAGAGTATGCAACACTTCATGTTACAGAGACTTTTCAGATAGATTCACATGAACGTGTAAAACACATTTATGGAACTGATGATCTTACTCATCCGGGTGTAATGGCAACTATGAAACGACTAGGTTCATGGGCCGTAAGTGGTGAGTATGTACGAGTAAACAATAAAGAAAATACTAATAAAATAAAAATCAGAAAAGCTAAAGAGCGTATAGAAGCGAAACATACTACCTCCATTGTAATGGCTGCAAATCCTATGCATCGTGGGCATGAACGACTTATTCGCCAAGCACTTGAAGCAACTGATCTGCTTGTAATCTTTCTACTCAAACCTTATGAAAGTGCAAACCTTAGTTATGAACTCAGACATGAAGCCTTAGAATTTTTTGTAAATAACTTTTTACCAAAAAATAGAGTTATCATCTTACCACTGGAGAACAGCTATATCTTCGCTGGCTATAATGAGATCATCATTGACTCTATTGTGGCTAAAAACTATGGTTGTGATAGACTTACTATTGGCCGAAATCATGCCGGTCTTGGGATGTTTTACGACTGTAACTCAAACAAGTCTATAGTTGATCGTGTGACAGGGATAGATATAGAGATACATATTGCAAGTGAATATGTCTACTGTGACCAGTGTACAACACTTGTGAGTAAAAATACCTGTCCTCATGGGCAACATCACCAAATCTCTTATCATGCAGACTCAATACTACAGCTTTTAGAAGCTGGGATTTTACCACCTGCTGTTTTAATTAGAAAAGAGATAAGTGCATTTTTACTCTCCAAACTCTATCCAGATAGATTTAAAAATCTAGAGAAACTCTACTATGATACCTTTGCAACAAAAGGACTTTTAGAAGAGCACTCTGAAAGAGACTTCTACCTTGAGCTTATGAAACTCTACCAAACTACCTCACTCACATAAGGAAAAAAATGAACTGGTTTTTTTTAACATTAGGATATAGTGGATTATCACCTAAAGCTCCTGGAACAGTAGGGACATTAGTCTCTCTTCCTCTTGGAATGTTGATTTTAATCTACTTTGATACAAATACTCTCTTTTTAGCAACACTTCTTATCTCACTTATAGCGATAAAAGGGATAAACAAGTATGAAGAGGAGAGTGGTGTTCATGATAACCAGAAGATAGTTATTGATGAGCTTGCTGGAATGTGGTTAGCACTAAGTATTGCCCCTGCTATAACTGTTTCGATGAGTGAGATTACAGAACTCTCAAATGGTTTTTTAATCCAATCTCTTATGGCCTTTGCCCTTTTTCGTTACTTTGATATTACAAAGCCTTCTATTATTGGTCGTATAGATAGAGAAGCTAAAGGTGGTGTTGGAGTTATGGGTGATGATATCATCGCAGGAGTGGCAGCGGGTATCTCAACAGCTGCTCTTTGGCAAGTCTATCTACAACTTCAAACGCTACTCTAAATAGCGTTTAGTGCTTTCCTATCTTCTTGGAAAGAGATTTAAAGAACATCATCTCATTTTCTCGTAAAATACGAATCATATTTGTGTTTCCAACTATTCCAGCAGGATCACCTGCTGTTAGTATATAACTCTTATCAAGTTGCAGAACTTTTCTCTCTATACCCTGGTTCATAACAGAACTCATCATCTGACCTAAAGAGCCCTCTACTACCATGAAAGCGGGTACAACACCCCAACACATAGTAAGTGAACGAGCTACTTTTTCTGAATGAACAACAGCATAAATATCTCTACGAGGTCTATATCTTGCTATCTTTCTTACTGAAGAGCCTGATGATGTTAAGGAGATAATTCCCCAAGCATCTACATCAGAGCAGAGTTTAACAGCCGCTTCATTGATACTATCAGTAGCATCATGAAGCTCAAATTCGGAGTACTTATTAAACGGATATATCTTTTCAGCACCCTGAATCGCCTCAACCATAGTCTCAACAGCTAGTACAGGGTTATGCCCAACAGCACTCTCTTCTGAGAGCATTACAACATCTGTTCCATCTAGTACAGCATTCGCTATATCACTAATCTCTGCACGAGTTGCTCTATCTTTTTCTGTCATAGAGAGTAGCATCTGTGTTGCTGTGATGACTGGCTTAGAGACAGTATTTGCTTTTTTAATGAGCATCTTCTGCAGGGCTGGAACTTCTGAGAAAGGTACTTCTATCCCTAAATCACCACGTGCTACCATTAATCCATCACTCACTTCAAGTATTGCATCGATATTTTCAACCGCATCAAATTTTTCTATCTTTGCAAAAAGCTGTATCTTTGCATCACTCTTATTAAGTATCTCTCTAGCATTTAAAATATCTTGTGCATTCTGAACAAAAGAGATAGCCATAAAGTCTACATCATTCTCTATACCCCACTGCATATCTTCTCTATCTTTAGGTGTTAAGACATCTATTCCTAAACGAGTATTAGGAAAATTTACCCCTTTTTTGGAAGTGAGTTTTCCACTGTTTTGAACAACAACTTTTACACCCTTCTCATTCACCTCAATTACCTCTGTGCGAATCATGCCATCATAGAGGTAGATATACTCTCCAATACTTAACTGTTTTAAAATAGTAGGTTGATTTATACAGGTTACATAACTGTTTTGAGTAAGTTTTTTCCCTACTATATCCTCTTTGATAAAAAGGATAGTGTCATTTACTTCAAGATTAAAAGGTTCTTCTAATCTACCAACACGTATCTTCGGTCCACTAATATCTTGAAGCACACCTACATGAAGTCCACTCTGTTTTTGAGCCTCTTTAATTCTGTTAAAAACCTCTAGGTGATATGCATGTGTACCGTGTGAGAAGTTTAACCTAAAAACATTTACACCTGCTTTCATAAGCTTTATAATCATCTCAAGAGAGTCTGAAGCAGGTCCTATCGTCGCTAGAATCTTTGTACGTTTTTTCACTAGTATATCTCCTTCACACGCCCAACTTCACCACTCATAAGACGAACTTTTATCCCATGTGGATGTTTAGGTGACTTTGTCAAGATATCACGAACTATCCCATCTGTTAAGTATCCCGTATCTTGATCTTGTTTTAAAACTATAGCAACTGACTGGCCATGTTTAATATTTTTTCGTTGTGTTGCATCTAACATATATTCTCATTTTATTTTATTGTATCGCATTGGCGTTTATAGGGGTATTAAAACAAGGCTAGAGCTATTGATTGTTTTCCGTATATTGTATCGCATTGGCGTTTATAGGGGTATTAAAACTGATGTAGGGGTATCATTCTCTGATGTAGGATTGTATCGCATTGGCGTTTATAGGGGTATTAAAACCTACTTGCTTCAATTCCTTATCTTGGTGATATTGTATCGCATTGGCGTTTATAGGGGTATTAAAACCAAGAGCTGGAGAGGGTGTCATAGGATACAATTGTATCGCATTGGCGTTTATAGGGGTATTAAAACAAGACAATCATCACATATCATTCCATTTGGATTGTATCGCATTGGCGTTTATAGGGGTATTAAAACTGGTCAGTAATATCTAAACATTCATTAGAGATTGTATCGCATTGGCGTTTATAGGGGTATTAAAACGACTCATCACTCATTCCAACCATAGAACTAATTGTATCGCATTGGCGTTTATAGGGGTATTAAAACACATACGGAGGG